>NZ_JAGPYA010000137.1:0-1718 GCF_018070245.1 Micromonospora sp. M61
GCCGCTTCGTCCGGGCCGTGCTGGAGCGCTCGCACAGCATCGGGGTTCGGGGCGAGATCACCGAGAGCTACCTGCGCACCCTGGGCTTCTCCGCTGTCGACGTGATCGGCTGCCCGTCGATGTTCCTGCACGGTGACAGCCTGCGGGTGGAGAAGCGCAAGGAGTTCCTGACCCCGCACGACCGGGTCGCGCTGACCATCTCGCCGTACGTGAAGTCGATGGCGGAGGTGGTCTCCGCCCACCACCAGCGCTACCCGAACCTGCGCTACCTCCCGCAGGACCTGAAGACCCTCGGCACGCTGCTCTACGGCGACGCTCCCGCGGACCGAGGGAAAACCAGCGCGATCCCCGTCCACACCTCGCACCCCCTGTTCACGGAGGACAAGGTGCGCATGTTCGTGGACCCGTGGACCTGGATGGAGTACCTGTCCGGGTTCGACTTCGCCTTCGGTACCCGCATCCACGGCACCATCACCGCGCTGGTGGCCGGCACGCCGGGCTACCTCTTCGCGCACGACTCGCGCACGCTCGAGCTGGCCCGGTACTTCGACATCCCGCACCGGGTGATGGCGGACGTGCCGGCCGATGTCGACGCCGCCGACCTCTACGCGGAGGCCGACTACACGGCGCTGAACAACGGGCACAAGGCCCGCTTCGAGACCATGCTCGCCTTCCTCGCCAAGCACGACCTGGGGCACGCCTTCGCCGATGGCGACAGCGCCACCCGCTTCGACGAGCAGGTCCGCGCCACCACCTTCCCACCCGCCGTCCGCCCGGCCGGCGCCACCGGCTCCGATGTGCTGCTGGAACGGGTGCAGTGGCTGCGCGACCACAACCGGAGGCTGCTGACCGAGGTCGAGACCCTCAAGCAGCAAGAGCTGAGGACCCGGGTCAGGCAGGCGGTCGGCGGCCGGGTGCGACGCTTGTTGAATCGTTGACCCGCCGCGATCCTGCGGGCCGATCGCCGCGTACGGCCGCCGGCCGGCCGGTGGCCTAGTATCGCGGGGCCTGGAGGTGACAGATGTGCCGCCTCCCGGAACACTGCCGGGCGATCTCCGGGGTTGGACGCCACCGCCGCCGGACGAGAGGTGGAGCCACCGATGCATAAGCGGATCCTGCTGCGCGCCCGCAAGGGCCCGTTCGACGTCCTCAGCGCCGAGGAGACGTACGAGCGGGACTGGATCGGTAAGAACACCGGCAATCTGGTCTTCAGCCACGCCGCGCACAAGCTGCTGGCCACCTCCACGGCCGAGATCACCCCGTCGCGGTTCCGGGCGGACCCACGCGACGCCGACGAGATCAACGAGAAGTACGACGTCTTCGTGATACCACTGGCCAACGCGTTCCGCCATGACTACGCGAAGCGGCTGACGACGATGGCCCGGCTGATCGAACGGCTGAAGATCCCGGTGGTGGTGCTCGGAGTCGGGGCGCAGACCGACGTGGACGGCAACCTGGAACAGCTCCGCCCGATCGACGAGCCGGTCAGCGCGTTCTGCCGGGCGGTGCTCGACCACTCGCACAGCATCGGCGTACGCGGCGAGATCACCGAGAACTACCTACGCAAGCTGGGTTTCTCGGCTGTCGAGCAGATCGGCTGCCCGTCGATGTTCCTACACGGCGACAGCCTGCGCATCGAGAAGACGAAGGCGACCCTGGGCATCGACGACCGGCTCGCGTTCGTCATCTCGCCGTACGTCAAGGCGCTGGCCCCCCTC
>NZ_JAGPYA010000138.1:0-1676 GCF_018070245.1 Micromonospora sp. M61
CCGTCACTCACCATGCACGCTCCGTAGGTTGGACTTCACCCTCCGAGCCCGACCGTAGCCACGTGGCAGGGCAGCGTCCCAGACCCCGTTGCGGCGTCGGCGGGTCGTACCAAGAGGGACGTTGCCGGCACCCCAACGCGCGCGCATGGTGTAGGCATGAGCGATCCCAAGACCTCTGTCGTGCCGGTCGATCTGACCCAGGAATGGCCGACCGGCCGTCACGTCAGCGGGAAGAACGAGGACCTCGTCGGCTTCGAGGCGCCCACTTCGGACGGCCAGGGAGGCTACACCAACACCGAGGGTAAGCCGGTCGACGAGCACGGCAACCTGCTGCCCGACCCGAACGCGCCCACGGGCGATCCGGGCGAACCGGACCTGCGCAGCTACGACGTCAGCCCCGGCCAGATCTACGACGCCGAAACGACGATCCTTCAGGCGATGACGGGCCAGATCGCCGAGTTCGAGCAATTCCGCGACACCGCGATCGCCAGGTCGAGCTGGATCTTCTCGGCCGGCATGAAGTCGAACACGGCCGCCGCCTTGAATGGGGGGATTCAATACGGCAATTTATACAACGGGGGCGGCCGCACCACCACCGACCATGGCGTGTACGCCGAGTACGTGGACCCGCAACCGCAACAGGAACAGACCGCGGAGATTCAGTACAGCCAGTTCCAACTGCTGCAGGGCTGCGCCGGCGTGCTCGCGTTGGTCGGTGAGTTCGTCGGCAGGCTCAACAACGCCGCCCAGATCTACGCCGGCGCGGACATCAACTCCACAGTCCCGGACGGCACCAGCACCGCCTGAGCCTACAGCGGTGACCGGTCCCCTCGGCGGCTTGGCGCAGGACCTTTGTCCTGCTCCAACAGCCTGATCCGCTTGCGCGCCTCCCGCGGTTCGACCGACTCGCTGCCGGCTGTCCCCGGCGCCGGTGGGTCGTACCAAGAGGGACGTTGCCGCCACCCCAACGCGCGCGCAAGGTTGAGGTATGAGCGATCCCAACACCTCTGTCGTCCCGGCCGATCTGACCCAGGAATGGCCGACCGGCCGCCACGTCAGCGGGAAGAACGAGGACCTCGTCGGCTTCGAGGCGCCCACCTCGGACGGCCAGGGAGGCTACACGAACACCGACGGTAAGCCCGTCGATGAGCACGGCAACCTGCTGCCCGACCCGAACGCGCCCACGGGTGACCCGGCCGAACCGGACCTGCGCACCTACGATGTCAGCCCCGGCCAGATGTACGACGCCGAGACAACGATCCTCCAGGCGACGACGGGCCAGATCGCCGACTTCGAGCGCTTCCGCGACGCCGCGATCGCCAAGTCGAGCTGGATCTTCTGGGCCACAAAGGAGTCGGACACGGTCGCCGTCTACCACGAGGGGGTTCCGCTCAACAACAACGTCAAGTGGATCGGCCCCTACGACGACGGCAGCGGCTCGTACGCCCCGTTCAAGGATCCCCACCCGGACCAGACCGCGGAGATCCAGTACAGCCAGTTCCAACTGCTGCAGGGCTGCGCCGGCGTGCTCGATCTGGTCGGCCAGTTTGTCGGGAGGCTCAACAACGCCGCCCAGATCTACGCCGGCGCGGACATCAACTCCACAGTCCCGGACGGCACCAGCACCGCCTGAGCCTCAGCCGCCGTTGGGGCCGATCTCAGCTTCGGCGTCGTGC
>NZ_JAGPYA010000139.1:0-1672 GCF_018070245.1 Micromonospora sp. M61
GTTCGTCGGTCAGCCGAAGCTCAACCCGCTGCTGCGGTTGACGCAGGCCGCAGTGCTGCGCAGCCCGCGACTGTTCGGGAGGTTCCACGACACGCTCTTCCCGGTGCACCGGCCCGCCGACGACGCCGCGTACCGCCGGTCGATGGTGGCCAACCTGCGTGAACCTGGCCGGATGGCCGCGACGCGCGGCGTGATCGCGCCGGCCGAGCCGCGCTGGACGGCCCGCGCCCCCCAGGTCCGGCAACCCGTGCTGGTGCTGATGGGCTCCAGGGATCCGGACTTCCCCGACCCGGGCGCGGAGGCCCGGGCCGCCCGCCGGCTCTTCCGCACCGCCGAGGCCCGGATGATCGAGGAGTCCGGCCACTACCCGCACGCCGACCGGCCGCAGCGCACCGCGGAGGAGCTGCTCGGCTTCCTGGCGGTGTGCACCGACGCCTAGGGTCGGCCTCGCCCCTCTCAGCAATTGGTCGTACCCTTCGGCGGGTGACTGACGGGGTGCAGCAGCCAGCACCACGGCGGCTCTGGCCGCTGTGGACGGTGCTCGTGGTGGTCTTCCTGCTGCTGGGCTGTGGCCTGCCGGCGCTGCTCGTCGTCGGAGTGATCCGGGAGAACGGCACCCGGTCCACGATCAGCCGGGCCGGCGTCTCGACGGCCGACGATCCCGCCACCACGGTGGCCCGAGGGCTGGCCGACCGGATGACCGCCCAGCTTCAACGGCAGTCCACGGCCCTGCTCGGCGGCGACCGCGCCGGTTTCCTCGCCGTCGCCGACCCCGCCGCGCACAGTGACCTGCGCCGCCGCTTCGCCGCCCTACGCGGGCTGAAGGTCACCGTCTGGCGGGCCGAGCCGAGCGGTCTGCCCGCGCCGATCACCGACAAGCCGGGCGAGTGGCGGCTCCTGGTGCGGTTCCAGTACTGCTTCGTCGCACCGAACTGCCAGCCCAGCCCGGTGCTGATCGGCACCCGCTGGCGGGAGAACGGCGACCAGCCCCGGTTGGTCGCCATGGAGGAATCCAGGTCGGTGGAGACCGGCACCCGCCCCTGGGAGATCAGCGACCTGGCCGTGGCGATCGGCGCGCGGACCATCGTCGCCACCACCCCGGCGCTGCGCGGCAAGCTGCCCGGCCTGCTCGCCCAGGCCGAGGCGGCGGCCAGGGTCGCCGACGGGTACGCGGTGACCGGCTCGCCGCCGGACCGCTACCGGATCTTCTACGCCGGCCGGAACGAGTGGAAACGCTGGTACGGCGGCGACCGGCCGGAGTGGACCGGCGGTTACGCCGTGACAGTGGGCGGTGGGCACCACGAGGTGGTGCTCAACGCCGACGGGCTGTCCAGCAGCGGCACCGACGACCTGCTCCGGCACGAGTTGACCCACGCGGCCTCACTGCCGGAGCGCGGCTACCCGGGCAAGGACACCTGGTGGCTGGTGGAAGGGCTGGCCGAGTTCGCCGGCGCCGGCGGCCAGGCGGTCGACCGGTACGAGGGGATCGCCGACGTGCGGAAACTGGTCCGGGGCGGCTGGGATGGCCAGTTGGAGGGCATCAACCCCGCCGACGACGCCTCCGCCGAACGGGTCGCCGCCAGCTATGGCATCGGCTACCTGGCCGTTCGGCATCTCGTCGACCGGTACGGGCCGCTGCGGTTGCTCACCTTCTTCAAGACCGTGGTGCACG
>NZ_JAGPYA010000014.1:0-122840 GCF_018070245.1 Micromonospora sp. M61
CTGACGCCCGCCTTCTTGGCAACTTCAGTCAACCGCTTGGTCACGGTCGCAATCGTACGTCACCAGGATGAAAGAAATGAACAGCAAAGTGCCCGTCGTTTGCTGGCTTGCTGCCGGATTCTTCCGACATCGACAGCCGGGGCGGGCGTCAGGACAGGTCGTGCAACGCGGACTCGATGGCCCGGTGGAAGGTCGGGTACGCGTAGATCATGTGCCGGAGCTGGCTCAGTGGCACGGCCGCGTGCACCGCCACGACCAGCGCGGATAGCACCTCGCCGCCGGCCGGGCCGACCGAGGTCGCGCCGATCAGAACACCCTGGTCGGCGTCCGCGACGAGCTTGATGAAGCCGTCGTCACCGACCCGGTGGATCCAGCCCCGGGTCGAGCTGCCCAGCTTGGTGAAACCGACCTGCACGTTGATGCCACGCTCGCGCGCCTGCTGCTCGGTGAGCCCGACCGCTCCGACCTCGGGATCGGTGAAGGTCACCCGGGGCAGTGCGCGGTAGTCCGCTCGGGGGACGGTGCCGGCCGACCCACTCGACCCGCTGGCGGCCAGCGAGCTGGACGCGCCCATCGCACCGCCGACCACGCTGGAGGTCCCGCTGGCATCCGCCCCCGCACTCGCCTGCCGGGCACGGGCCAGAATGTCGGCGATCACGATCCCGGCCTGGTACATGGCGATGTGCGTGAAGGCGCCCTCGCCGGTGATGTCGCCGACCGCCCAGACCTGGTCGGTGACGTGCAACCGGTCGTCGACCGGCAGGTAACGCTGGCTGGCGTCCAGGCCGATCGTGTCCAACCCCAGCTCGGTCAGGTGGGCCTTGCGCCCGGTCACCACCAGCAGACGGTCGGCGGTGAACGCCGAACCGCCGCTGCCGCGCAGTGTGAACCGGGTGCCGTCGTGCTCGACCCGCTCGGCGCGTACCCCGGTGTGGATCTCCACGCCGTCAGCGCGCAGCGCCGCGGCGGCGACCTCGGACGCCTCCGGTTCCTCGACAGCCAGCACCCGGTCGAGCGCCTCCACCACCGTGACCCGGACCCCGAAGCGGGCGAAGACCTGTGCCAGTTCCAGACCGATCGCGCCGCCGCCGAGCACCAGCAGCGACTCCGGCAACTCCTCGACCTCGATCGCCTGGTGGTTGGTCCAGTACGGAGTGTCGGCCAGGCCGTCGATCGGTGGCACCGACGGACGGGTCCCGGTGCCCAGCACGACCCCGTGCCGAGCCTGGAACACCTGGTCGCCGACGCGGACCCGGCCAGGGCCGTCGAGGCGGCCACTACCCCGGACGAGCCGGCCGCCCAGGCCCGTGAACCGGTCGGCGGCAACCGTGTCGTCCCAGGTGTCGGTGGCCTCCTCGCGGATGCGCTTGGCCACCGGCGCCCAGTCCGGTTGGACCTGCGCCGTCCCGGCCAGCCCGTCGACCCGGCGCGCCTCGGCCAGGGCGTTGGCCGCCCTGATCATCATCTTGCTCGGGATGCAGCCCCAGTAGGGGCACTCCCCGCCGACCAGATCCCGTTCGATGCCGACGACGCTCAGGCCGGCCTCGGCGAGTCGCTCGGCCACCTCCTCGCCGCCGACCCCGAGCCCGACCACGACCACATCCACCAGCTCCGGCTCTGCCACCCCGACAGCATCCCCCAGCGACACCAGCCCGACCACCAGGGTCGGAGAAAAGTCGGCACCCTCACCGGTCCGGGACGCCTACCGTGGCGGGATGCACGCACGCTTCGCACCGGTCCGGGACTGCTTCCACGACCTGCTCACCTCCGGCCGGGAGACAGGTGCCAGCCTGGTCATCTGGCACGACGGTCAGCCCGTCGTCGACCTGATCGGCGGAACCCGGACCGCTGCCGGGTCGGACGGCGAGCCGTGGCGGCCGGACACGCTCGTCAACGTCTACTCGGTCGGCAAGCCGGTGGCCGCGCTCTGCCTGCTGATGCTCGTCGACCGGGAGCAGGTGGACCTCGACGCACCCGTCGACCGGTACTGGCCGGAGTTCCGCACACCCGCCACCGTGCGTCAGGTGTTGTCGCACACCGCCGGGCTGCCGGCCTTTCCGGTACCCCGACCGGCGACCGCGATCGCCGACTGGACGCTCCTCACCAGCGACCTGGCCGCCGCCGACCCCGAGTGGTCACCGGGCTCGGTGGCCGCGGAACACGCCTGGACGTACGGGCACCTGGTGGGCGAGGTGGTTCGCCGGGTCGACGGGCGGTCGGTGGGCCGGTTCCTGGCCGAGGAGATCGCCGACCGGTGGCAGCTCGACCTCGGCTTCGGGCTGGCCGCCGCGGATCAGCGGCGCTGCGCCGACCTGCGCTACGGCGACCCGCAGTGGCCGGCCCGGAAGCTCGGTGAGCCGGGATCGCTGCGGGCACGAGCGCTGGGCAACCCGGCCGGAGGGCTGGACCTGGCCGTGCTGAACAGCCCGCTCTGGCGTGCTGCGGAGATGCCCGCGGTCAACCTGCACGCCACCGCCTCCGGCCTGGCCCGGCTCTACGCCGGTCTGCTCGCCGGGGGTGTCCTGGACGGAGTCCGTCTGCTCAGCCCCGAGCTGTTGGCGGAGGCGACCCGGGTCCAGTACGACGGGCCGGACCTGCTGCTGGACCGCCAGGTCCGATGGACGCTGGGCATGCAGTGGGAGCCGGACGGCAGTTGGGGCATGGGCGGCATCGGCGGCAGCAGCGCGTGGGCCGACCCGGAGCGCGGTTACGCCTTCGGGTACGCCACGGCGCACCTCGCCGAGCACGACCGGGTGGACGAGTTGGTCGAGGTGTTGCACTCCTGCCTCTGATCAGCGCAGCCAGACGGGGTCGGTGCCCGGCACCGAGAGCGGCGGCGGATAGTCGAGCGTCTGGCGGAGCGCGTCGGGCAGTCGCCACGGTTGGTGCACGGCCTTGCCCTGCACCTTCGCCAGCTCCGGCACCCACCGGCGCACGTAGTCGCCGTCCGGGTCGTACCGTTCGGCCTGCCGGACCGGATTGAACCCCCGGTACGGCTTGGTGTCGTTGCCGGTGCCGGCGACCCACTGCCAGTTGCCGGAGTTGTTGGCCACGTCCCCGTCGAGCAGCCAGCGGAAGAAGACGGCCACGCCGGGCCGCCAATCCTGCCCGAGGTGCTTGGTCAGGTAGCCGGCGGTGATCAGCCGGGCCCGGTTGTGCATCCAGCCCTGCGTACGCATCTGCCGCATCCCGGCGTCGACGATGGGCATGCCGGTCCGACCCTCGGTCCAGGCCGCCAACGCGTCGTCGTCGTAGCGCCACTGTTCGGTGGCGCCCCGCCGGTACGCCGACGTCGAGATCTCCGGGAAGGCGGCGGTGACCTGGTAGTAGAAGTCCCGCCAGCAGATCTGCCGGACGAACGGCCCGGACCGGTCCCCGGCCCGGTTGGCCACCGCCAGTGGGGACACGCAGCCGAACCGCAGGTACGGACTGAGCCGGGACGTGTCGTCGCCGGCCATGTCGTCGTGCTGATCGTCGTAGCGGTCCAGGTCGGGCAGCCAGTCGTTGAGCCGCTGCCGGGCAACCCGCTCGCCGCCGACCGCCGCGTCCGGTGAGTCCCCGGCCGGCGGCTTCGGCAGGCTGCCCACGCTCACCCCGCCCGGCAGCTCCACCCGGTGCGGCGCGGCCAACTCCGCACGCCACTGACTGGCCGCCCAGGCACGGTGGTAGGGGCTGAACACCCGGTAGTGGTCGCCCCCGCCACCGGGCCGCAACGCGCCCGGCTCGACCACTGTCAGCCCGGGAAACAGTCGCAGGTGCAGCCGGTGCCGCTCACACTCCGCGCGCAGTCGTCGCTCGCGGCGCCGGGCGTAGTTGCTGACATCGGCGGAGAGCGCGACGGCGGTAGCGTCGACCTCGCCGGCCAACCGGATCGTCTCGGCCACCGGGTCGCCGTGGCGTACCACCAGGTCACCACCGCGCTCGCGCAGTTCGGCCCGCAGTTCGGCGAGCGCCTGGTGCAGAAACCGGGTGCGGTTGGCCGACAGGCCGGCCAGCGCCGGGTCGAGCACGTACAGCGGAACCACCCGGTCGAAGGCCGCGCAGGTGGTGGCCAGCGCCGGGTGGTCGTGCACCCGCAGGTCGCGGGTGAGGAGCACGATCGCGGTGCTTGCGGTCACCGGGTCTGCGGGTGGACCGTCGGCCCGGGGATGGTGACCGGCGTACCGGTCGAGGTGAGCAGAGCCCGTGTGGCCACCGCCATCCGTCGCCGCTGCGGCACCAGGGCCCGCCGGGTGAAGACGTCGTAGTCCTGCGCGGCCACCTCGTCGAGGATGCCGCCGTACAACGCGTACGCGGTGCGCATGCAGGCCTGCGAGGCTGGCGCCAGCATGGTGATGCCCGGCGCGGCGGCGGCGTAGTGCGCCTGGGCGCGGGTCACCTCGTACTCGATCAGCTCGCGGGTCCGGGGCGTGCCGCGGCCCCGGGCGCAGGCCTCGGCCAGTTCCTCGCGGGTGACGCCGAACTTCGCCATGTCCTCGTCCGGCAGGTAGGTGCGGCCCCGGTCGAGGTCCTCGGCGACGTCCCGGATGAAGTTGGTGAGTTGGAACGCGAAGCCGAGCTGCCGTGCCGGCTCCCGTGCCGCCACCGGGTCGGAGGTGCCCAGGATCGGCAGCATCATGGTGCCGATGACCGCCGCCGAGCCCTCCATGTAGTCGAGCAGGTGGTCGTAGGTCGGGTACGAGGTGACTGTCAGGTCCATCGCCATGCTCTTCAGAAACGACGCAAAGTCGTCCCGGTCGAGGTCGAAGACGGCGATGGTGTGCAGCACGGCCGGCAGCAGCGGGTCGTCGACCGACGCACCGTGCAGGCCGGACACGAATCGGCTGGCCCAGTCGTCGAGGCGGGCGGCACGCTCGACCTGCGGTAGGTCCTCGGTGCGGTCGACGATCTCGTCGGCGTACCGCGTGAACCCGTAGAGGGCGTGGACATGTCGTCGTTTCCAAGCGGGGAGCAGCCGGGTGGCGAGATAGTAGGTGCGGCCGTGGCGTTTGTGCAGCTCACGACACCGGTCATAGGCAGCGGTGAGATCAGTGTCCACCGGCCCTCCTTAATTTATCGACGCACCAATCGACGCAACTCGTAGCCTAGGGTACGCTCAGTCGCATGGCCAACGACGCAGTTGCGGGCAATGCGACCCGTGTGGCGCAGCGGGGGCCGGGGGACGGTGACGATCCGGTCCGCGCCGTTCTGGCCGCGTACACCCATGACCTGATCACCGCGGTCGACGAGACCCTGGCAACCTTCCTCACCGCCGAGGTCGACTCCCTCGCCGAGATCGACATCTCGATGGGCCGCTTCGCCGCCACCGCGCGGGAAGCAGTCCTCGTGGGCGGCAAGCGGATCCGCTCCACGTTCGCCTACTGGGGGTGGCGCGGGGCGGTCGGTGGCACCGAGGCGCTACCACCCGTCCTGCCCGCGCTGGCCGCGCTGGAGCTGCTGCACACCTTCGCCCTGGTGCACGACGACGTGATGGACGCGTCCACCACCCGCCGGGGCCGGCCCACCGCACACATCGCGATCGCCGAACAGCACATCGCCGCAGGCCACCGGGGTGATCCCGGCCGATTCGGCGAAGCCGTCGCCGTACTCATCGGTGACCTCTGCATGGTGTGGGCCGACCGGTTGCTGGCCCAGGCCACAGTGCCGTCGGCCCGGCTGTTCGAAGTGCGGCGCTGCTATGACCAGATGCGGGTGGAGACGGTCGCCGGGCAATATCTCGACGTGCTCGGCGAGAACGACCCGGCGAGCTGGTCGGTCAACCGGGCGCTGCGAGTGGCCCGCTACAAGACCGCCAGCTACACCGTCCAGCGGCCACTGCTCTTCGGGGCCTGCCTGGCCGGGGTGCCTGTCGACGACGCGCTGGTCTCCGCGTACACCCGCTATGGCCTTGCCGTCGGCGAGGCGTTCCAGCTCCGCGACGACCTGCTCGGCGTCTACGGCGATCCCGCCGACACCGGCAAGCCGGCCGGCGACGACCTCCGCACCGGCAAGCCGACCACGCTGCTCATGCTGGCCCGGGAGCTGGCCACGCCGGCCCAGCTCCGGGCGATGGATCGGGCCGGCGACGGGCCGGTCGACCGGCTCGCCGAGCTGGTCGAGGAGACCGGCGCGGTGGCCCGGGTGGAGCGGATGATCGCCGAGCGGGTGAGTGACGCACTGGCCGCGCTCGACGCCGCACCAGTGGACCGGACGGCGCGGACCGCGCTGACCGGGCTGGCCACCGCCGCCACCAGCCGGCGGGCCTGATGAGCGACTTTCTGGAAGAGGTGGTCACGTGCGGACGGTGACAGGACGGACGGACCGTGTGGTGGTCGTCGGGGCCGGGCTGGGCGGGCTCGCCTGCGCGCTGCACCTGGCCGGCAGCGGCCGGCAGGTGACAGTGCTGGAACGCGAGCCGGTGCCGGGTGGGCGGGCCGGCCGTCTCGGGGTCGACGGCTACGAGTTCGACACCGGCCCGACCGTGCTCACCATGCCCGACCTGATCGCCGAGGCGCTCGGCGCGGTCGGTGAGGAGCTGGACGACTGGCTCGACCTGACCCCGGTCGACCCGGCCTACCGGGCGTACTACCCGGACGGTTCCACCCTCGACGTGCTCACCGACACCACCCGGATGGCGGCGGAGATCTCCCGGGTCTGTGGGCCGCGCGAGGCCGACGGCTACCTGCGTTTCGTCGACTACGCGCGGGAGCTGTGGCGCCTGGAGCGCGCCGACTTCATCGAGCGCAACCTGGACGCGCCGACCGACCTGATCACCGGCAACCTCCTCAAGCTGCTCGCCAGCGGGGCCTTCCGGCGACTCCAGACGAAGATCAACCAATTCTTCCGGGACCCGCGTACCCAGCGGATCTTCTCCTTCCAGGCGATGTACGCCGGCCTCGCCCCGCACGACGCGCTGGCCATCTACACGGTCATCGCGTACCTGGACTCGGTGGCCGGGGTCTACTTCCCGCGCGGCGGCATCCACGCGGTCTCCAAGGCGATGGCCGGCGCGGCCGAGAAGCACGGCGTGCAGATCCGGTACGGCACCACGGTGACCCGGGTCGAGACCGCGAACGGCCGCGCCACCGGTGTGATCACCGCCGACGGCGAACTGGTGCCGGCGGACGTGGTGGTGCTCAACCCCGACCTGCCGGTCGCCTACCGGGACCTGCTCCCCGCCGCCCCGCAGCGCCGGCTCACCTACTCACCGTCCTGCGTCGTTCTGCACGTCGGCTCCCGACAGGGATATGAAAAGATCGCCCATCACAACATCCACTTCGGACGAGCGTGGAAGGGCACCTTCGATGAGGTCATCCGGCGGGGTGAGCTGATGACCGACCCGTCGCTGCTGGTGACCAACCCGAGCCGGACCGACCCGTCGGTGGCCCCACCCGATCGGCACACCTACTACGTGCTGGCTCCCGTGCCCAACCTGCACCGGACCCCGTTCGAGTGGCGCGGCGACCTGACCCGGCGCTACAGCGACCAGCTGATCGGCACTCTGGAGGAGCGCGGCTACGTCGGCTTCGGTGCCGGCGTCGAGGTGCTGCGGGCGATCACCCCGGCCGAGTGGGAGGACCAGGGCATGGCCGCGGGCACGCCGTTCGCCGCCGCCCACACCCTCTTCCAGACCGGCCCGTTCCGCCCGTCGAACCTGCACCGCAAACTGTCGAACGTGGTCTTCGTCGGCTCCGGGACCCAGCCCGGCGTCGGCGTACCGATGGTGCTCATCTCCGGCAAGCTGGCCGCCGGCCGGATCACCGGGGAAGGCCGATGAGCAGCCGTGAGGACCACCTCGTCGAGCTGGTCGACGAAAACGGCGAGGCCCACGGCGAGACGACCGTCGCGGCCGCGCACCAGGCTCCGGGGCAGTTGCACCGGGCCTTCTCGGTGCTGCTGGTCGACTCGGACGGCCAGGTGCTGCTCCAGCGGCGCGCCGCCGTCAAGACGCGGTTCCCGCTGCGCTGGGCCAACGCCTGCTGTGGCCACCCCCAGCCCGGCGAGTCCCTCGCCGAGGCGGCCAACCGGCGGCTACGCGAGGAGTTGGGCGCGGGCCCGGTCGAGCTGACCGAGGTCGGCGTCTACGTCTACTACGCCGAGGACCCGGCGACCGGTCGGGTCGAATTCGAGTACGACCACGTGCTGCGGGGCGATTTCCTGCCCGGGGCCCCGCTCCTGCCGGACCCGGACGAGGTCGCCGAGCTGCGGTGGGCCGATCCGACCGCGCTGGAAGCCGAGCTGGATCGCGACCCCCGGTCGTACGCGCCCTGGCTGGGCGGGGTGGTGAACCGGCTGCTGCACCCCTCGGGCCCCACGTCCGGCGCACCCGGCCTGGCCGTGACCCCGCCTGCTCTGTCGGCGGACGACTCGGCGGAGCGGTCGGGTGGTCGATGAGGCGCTGAGCGCGGGCGCGGTCGCACGCAGGTTGGGAGTCGCGGTGACGACCCTCCGCACGTGGCACCAGCGCTACGGGCTCGGGCCCAGTGAGCACATCCCCGGTCACCACCGCCGGTACACCCCGACCGACCTGGCCCGTCTCGAAATCATGCGACGGCTCACCGCCGAGGGGGTGAGCCCCGCCGAGGCGGCTCGCTGGGCTCGCCAGGCACCGGATCCGACACCCAACGGCACCGTCACCCCCGTCCGGATCCCCCCGTCCGGCCGCGACGGCGGTGGCACCATCCCGGTCGGCCGCGCCGGCCCGGCAGCCCGTGGTCTGGCCCGCGCCGCCATGCGGCTGGACGCGGCGGCGATCAGCGAGACGATCGCGCACGCCCTCGCCACCGTCGGGGTCGTCGCCACCTGGGAGGGTCTGCTGCGCCCGGTGCTAGCCGGCATCGGCGAACGCCACGCCGCCACCACCGGCCTGATCGAGGTGGAACACCTGGTGTCCCGCTGCGTCTCGGAGGCTCTCGCGGCGGCCAGTCGGGCCAAGGTTCCCACCGGGCCGGCCCGGATCCTGCTGTCCTGCGCCGACGAGGAGCAGCACACCCTGCCACTGGAGGCGTTGGCCGCCGCCCTCGCGGAGGCCGGGGTCAGTTACCGGATGCTCGGCGCCCGGGTGCCGGTGGCCGCTCTCGTGGAGGCGGTCAACCGGACCGGTCCGGCCGCCGTGGTGCTCTGGTCGCACACCCGGGCCACCGCCGATCCGTCCCAGCTCAGCGCGTTGCTCGCCGCACCCCGCCGCCCGTTGTTGGCGCTCGCCGCCGGCCCTGGCTGGCGCGCCGACACGCTGCCCGCCGGGGTGGTGCGGCCGGTCGACCTGGCCGAGGCGGTCTCGCTCGCCGTCGCGGTCCGTGACTCCCTGGACCAGTCGAGGCGTGACTGATCGCACTGTTGCCCGGTGATCGCGTGAACTACCGTCGGGCGGGTCCGCCTACCCCGACCCTCCGGGAGCGAGCAGATGCGAGCCCGCGCCTTTCTGGCGTCCGTCCTCGCCGTGGCGCTGGTCCTGTCCGGCTGTGCGGGGCCGGACCACACCATCGCGCCCGCCGGCGCGCCGCAGCCGGTGGAGTCCACCACTGCCCCCACGACGTCACCGCATCCCACGGTCGCCAAGCCTCCGCTGCGGCCGCTGCCGGCCAAGCTCCCGGCCGGCCTGCGGCGCAACAGCGGCGTACGCCCGGTGGTCCTGACCTTCGACGACGGGCCCAACCCGACCTGGACTCCCAAGGTTCTCGACCAACTGCGGGCAGCCAAGGTGACCGCCACGTTCTGCGTGGTCGGTCGCGAGGTGCAGCGCCATCCGGAGCTGGTCCGGCGGATCGTCCACGAGGGGCATCAGCTCTGCAACCACAGTTGGCGGCACGACCTCGACCTGGCCCGACGGCCCGTCAACGAGATAAAGGCCGACCTGAAACGCACGAACAGGGCCATCCAGGCAGCGGCCCCCGGCGCCAAGGTGTCCTTCTATCGGCAGCCGGGCGGCCGGTGGACGCCGGAGGTGCTGGCGGTGGCGAAGGGTCTCGGCATGCGCCCGCTGCACTGGTCGGTCGACCCACAGGACTGGGACAAGCCGAACGCCGCCACGATCGGCAAGCGCATCCACACCGCCGCCCGCCCCGGCGCCATCGTGCTGCTGCACGACGGGGGTGGCGATCGGGCCGCGACGCTCGCCGCCTGCCCCCACCTGATCGCCGACCTCAAGAAGCGCTTCGGCATCACCAAACTCCGCTAGACCGGCTTTGACCTGCGGTTATGTCTCTTCCGAAGCCCTTGCGGATACCGATTTTGTCGACCGACCGGGCATCACGTATGCTTTCCAAGCCTCCGGCGGGGCCGGATGGGAGCAAGTCCGCTTGAAGTTGCGAGTGTGCAATGATGGCGGGGCCGCCCTCATCGTCTAGCGGCCCAGGACGCCGCCCTTTCAAGGCGGTAGCACGGGTTCGAATCCCGTTGGGGGCACGACCGGCGCAAGTCGGAGCAACACAAGCTAGGTCCTGTGGAGCAGTTGGAGTGCTCGCCGCCCTGTCAAGGCGGAGGTCGCGGGTTCAAGTCCCGTCAGGACCGCAGCGCTGACGCCGCGCCTCGCGCGGCGTTCTGCGTATCGGAGCAGGTCGCCCTGCCACCGGTTCGTCCGGTTGCCGGGTAGCATGAGCCGAGCAGCGATACGGCCAGGTAGCTCAGTTGGTACGAGCGTCCGACTGAAAATCGGAAGGTCGGCGGTTCGACCCCGCCCCTGGCCACATAGCCTTTCGCCGGGCTACAGAGGTCCCCACCAGCGGAAACGCAGGTGGGGATCTTGCTGTTTACGGCTGCGGACCGGCCCGCCACGGGTGTGATCCACTCGACTTCCCGGAAATCGGGGCATCGGAAGGTGCCCAATACCGCGCTTTCCTGAAAAGCGAGTCGATCATGCCTGGGTCGCGCGGATCGGTCGCGCGGATCGGTCGCGCGGATCGGCTGCGCGGACCGGCTGCGCGGACCGGCTGCGCGGATCGGTCGCGCGGCGTCGCTGGTCCGCCTTGCCCGGCGTCACTCGTCTCGGCGCCCCTGCTGGCGGTGCTGCGCCACGCCGCTCTGGATCGCCTCCCACACGCTGCGCCCGGCCTGCCGCAGGGTCTCCCCCGCCTGTTCGGCGAGCTGCGCTGCGCTCTGCGCCCCGCCCAGCAACCCACCACCGCCGTCACGATCGCCGGATGGGCCTGGCCCGGGGCCTGCCGACTGGCCCGGTCGGTTCCCACGCTCCCCGGTAGACGATCCCGCCGGTCCCTCAGCGCCCCGGTCCGCGCCGGCCGGCCGTTTCCCGTCACCCGGGCCCGCGGCCCGCTGACCCTCGGGGTGGCGTGGCTCCTCGTGCCGCTGCCCCTCAGGGTGGCGCGGCTCCTCGTGCCGCTGCCCCTCAGGGTGGCGCGGCTCCTCGTGCGGCCGGCCTTCCGGGGCCCCGCCGCCCTGCGGCCCACCGGACTCCGGCTGCGACTTCTGGCCCGGCCCGGGGCCACCCGCTTGAGACCCGGGTCCGCCCGCACTGGGTCCCGGACCTCCGGCATGGGGCCCAGGGCCCCCAGGACCCTTCCCCGCGCCGCCGGGCCCCGCCCCAGGCCGACCCGGACCAGCCCCTGGCCCACCCGAACCGGGCCCACCCGGACCCGGCTGACCCGGACCCGGCCCCGGACGACCGGGGCCTTGCTGGGCACGGTCGGCGACGGCCCCGACCGCACCGACCTGCTGACCAAACTCCTGGAGTACGCCGTTGGAGCGCCGCGCCGACCCCCGCACCTCAGCGGCCCCCATCGGCCCCGGGGCCAGCTGCTGCGCGCTGCGGTTCACGTCGTCGACGGTGGTGACGGCCGTCCGGGCGAGCGCCTCGATGATCTCCGGGTTGGCGTCGAGTGTGTCGAGCGCCCGGCCCAGGATCCTCGTCAGCTGCTCCAACCGCACCCGCAACTGCGCCTCGGCTTGCACCCCGTTGATGTCCAGCTCGCCGCCGTTCAGGTGCACCCGTACGCCGGCGTCGACCTGGAGCAGGTTGGCCACCCGGGCCCGCAGCGACAGGTCGGCGTCCAGGCCGTCGACGGCCAGTCGGATCGAGTCGACGGAGACCTTCGGGATGTCGAGCAGGACGTCGGGGTCCGCGCTCTCGACGTTCCGGTCCGGCCCTCGCTGTTGCGCGCTCTCGCTCATGATCTCCCGCCCCGCCTGCACACCGTCCCGGTCGTCCGGGCGTTCGGCGCGCTTACCCGCTTTCCGGCGGGGCATCCCGTCCGTGACGAGTCGGCGACCCTCTGTCTGGAACCGGGCACCGTGCGAAGCTGCACACGCGGGCATCAGCCGGTATGGTCCGGGCCTATGGGACAGGAAATGACTGATCCGGCCGACATCCGGCAGGACGTCGACCGGTTCTCCCTACGGTGCAGTCTCCTCGTCCCGGGCGCCGCCGAGCACGCGTTCGCGGTGTTCACCGACGAGCTGACTGACTGGTGGGTCACCGAATACACCTGGTCCGGCCCGGACGCTCTCGCGGAGCTGGGCATGGAGCCGCGCGCCGGCGGGATGCTCTACGAGATCGGCCCGTACGGTTTCCGCGCCGACTGGGGTCGGGTGCTCACCTGGGATCCACCGCGGCGGCTGGTCTTCGTCTGGCAGATCGGCCCCGACCGGGCGCCGGTGCCGGACCCGGCCCGGGCCAGCGAGGTCGAGGTGCTGTTCCTTCCCGAAGGGCCGGAGCGCACCCGGGTCGAGCTGGAGCACCGGCACTTCGACCGGCACGGCGAGGCGGCCGAGGGATATCGCAAGGCGCTCACCGCCGGCTGGCACGAGCTGCTCACCCGCTACGTCGCCACTGTGTCACGCGGCCCCGGCACTTCCGCCTGACGGGCGCACGGAGTCACCGACCGAGCTGCCGGTCGCCAGCGGAGCGGCCGCCGAGGTCCCGACCACCCAGGTTGGCGCGTTGGCCAGCCTCCGCCCCCGGACCGAAGCCGGTGCCGCCGAGCCGGCGCGGCGGTGCGGTGCGCAGCCGCGGGTATTCCTCGGTGAGCCGTCGCTGCACCCGGTCGGACCGGTCGGCCAGCACCAGCGCCACCGACGGCGTGCCCGACTCGCTGGCCGCCGCCGTCTCGGCCGCCCAGAGCCGACCCCCGATCACTTCCGCGAAACCGGCGAGCCAGGAGCGGCGGAAGGCGGCGGGGTGGTCGTCGGCCGGCACGGCGGTGGCGGCCAGGCCGTGCGCCGCCTGTACGAGCAGTGAGGTGAAGAGCAGGTCGACCCGTTCCAGGTCGCTGGCGAAGCCGAAGAGGTGCAGCGCGAAGCCGTTGCCCTGCCGGCGGCGTACGCAGCGGCAGCGCAGTGGCTCGGCGACCGCGGCGAGCAGGCCGACCTTGTCGCGGGCGTACGGGGCGACGATGTCCAGCACCCGGTCACCGACGGGGTCGGTGGTCGGGTCGCGGACGGCGAGCAGCGCCCGGTCCACCCCGTAGCGGGCGATCAACTCGGTCGCCTTGGCGGTGAACGCGGCGGCCTCGGCGGGCGTGCAGGCCGGGTCCTCGGCCTGGGCCAGCAGCTTGCGCACCTTGCTGAGCATCGCCTCGGACATGCCTACAGAGCTACCACACGGGCCGGACATCACGGGGTCACGCCGCCATTGATCGATACGTATCATCGTCACGGTCGGATGATCAGTCCAATACGGACGGTCAGTAACCCGCTTTCGGAGGCACGCATGTCATCCCCGACCGCTCGCCTGCTCGCCGTCGCCACGGCCACCACCCTGCTCTTCGCCGGCACACCCGCGCAGGCGGAGCCGACAACACCGACCGCACCGGTCAGCTCCGGGGCGAACGCGTTCGCCCCGCTCGCCACCTGTTACGGCGGGGCGGTGCGGTCGTACTTCGAGACGGGCCGCTACGGCGGATCGGCCGGCCAGTACCGCACCACGACCCGCTGTCGCGACATCAACGTCCGCAACGCGAGCGTGTACGCCACCGAGGCGTGCGTGATCTTCGTGGACAAGACGAGTGGCTGCAACTACTGGACCTACCTGCCGGCCAACTCGGGCTGGATCACGGTGGCGACCGACGTCCGGGACGGGGTCAACTTCCAGGTCCGCTTCGAGAACCTGCGCTACGAGTACGAGCCGCTGATCGCGTACCACGCGTTCTGAGTGGTCCGCGCGGTCGCGGCGTCCGCCCCCCGACGGACGCCGCGAACCGGCGGCCGGTCACCCGGCACGGCTGCGCAGGGTGGCGATCGTCGAGCCGGCGAGCGTGAGCAGGCAGTCGGGCAGCAGCCCGTCGGCTGCCGCGGCACCGAACAGCGCCTCCCCGGTCGGCTCGTCCCGGTTGGCGTACGCGCTGACAAAGCGGGCCACCCAGCGGGTGTCGTACTCAGCCTGGTCGATTCCCGGGAAGTCCAGGGCCGCGCCGCTGGCCGCCGGAGCGTCACCGAGCATCGTTGCGGCCAGGCACCACGCGACCCCGTACGCGCCGCTCAGGCCGGCCCGGTCGACGACCGCGTCGAACGCTCCCACCACCGCTTCTCCATCCCCGGTCAGCGCCGAGTGGAGCACGGCGGCCGCGTCGTCGAACGTCTGCTGTGGTAGGTCCGTCACCCAGCGCACAGTAGGACGCGTCGTCAAGGCTCCCGACAACCGTCACTGTCCGTGTTCAAGGCGAGCTACCTGCGCTTTACGCCACCTCCACGGTCCCGCCGTCGGCCTCGGCACGCTAATGTGCGCAGCGGACCTTCGCCGGAGGAAGGACGACCATGCTCGTATCACGCCGCTCGCGGGTGGCCTCACTGGCTGCCTGCGCGACGATCCTGCTCGCCACAAGCGCTTGCGGGGATGACAAGGCCAAGGAGACCAGCGCCCAACAGGTGCGCCTCTACGGCACGGACGGCAACATGCTCAACACCTACCCCGCGGAGTTGAAAGAACGCGCAGGTCTCGTGGATGGGATGAAGGGCACCACGCCCCTCGTTCCGCTACCCGAGGACTTCAAGGGCCGGCTACGGGCCGTCAATCCGGCGCTGACGGACTACGTGTACTCGGCCGAGACGTACGACGCGGTGGTGATCGCCGTGCTCGCCGCGCAGCTGGCCGGAAGCACCGACCCGGCTGCCATCGCGAAGCAGATCGTCGCGGTGACCAACGACGGGCAGCGCTGCGAGGACCCGGTCAGCTGCCTCACGCTGGCCCGCAACGGGCAGGACATCGAGTACCGCGGGGTTTCGCTGACCCGGGCGGGCTTCACCGACAAGGGTGAGCCGGCCACCGCGAGCTACGCCACGCTGACCTTCGACGGGCAGCAGATCAACGACGGCAAGACCGAGTTCGTCGGCGCGGGCATCGAGTCGGCGGCGAGCACCAAGACGCCGCCGAAGCCGAAGAAGCAGCGCCCGGGCGGCGACCCCGAGCAGGAACCGTTGATCCTGGGCGGTCTGCTGCCGAAGACCGGTGACCTGTCGATCGCCTACCCGCCGATGGCCGCCGGCGCCGCGCTGGCGATCAAGGAGATCAACGCCGCCGGCGGCGCCCTGGGCAAGCCGGTGACGTGGCTGGACGGCGACGACGGCACCAACCCGGACGTGGCCAAGGCGACGGTGGCCCGGCACGCGGCGGCTGGCGTCAGCGTGATCATCGGCGCTGGTGGTTCGGGCATCTCCCGGGCCGTGCTGCCGAACGTGGTGCAGGCCGGGAAGATCCTCTTCTCTCCGTCGAACACCGACAGCAGCCTGACCGACGTGGACGACCAGGGCCTCTACTTCCGCACCGCCCCACCGGACAGCCTCCAGGGCCGGGCGTTGGCCGACGTCATCCTCCGCGACGGTTCGCAGAAGATCGTCATCGTGGCTCGCAAGGACTCCTACGGTGAGGGCCTCCAGGGCACCGTCCGTGAGGAGCTGGAGAAGGCCGGTATCGCTGCCGATCGACTCAAGCTGCTGACGTACGAGCCGCCGGCCGATGCCAAGGCGGCACCCGTCGACTTCAGCCGGGGTGCGAAGGAGATCAAGGACTTCGGCGCGGACGCCGTGCTGATCATCGGCTTCGGCGAGTCCGCCCAGGTGATCCGCGGCCTGGCCGACGCCGAAGTGCAGATCCGGCAGTAGCACGACCACAGGCACACGAAGGCCGCACCGGCGCTCGCCGGTGCGGCCGTTTCGTCTCCAGGAGTCACCGCGGCCGGCGGCGCTCCAGGAACTCGGTCATCCGCCGGTGCTTCTCCTCGTCCTCGAAGAGCACCGCCTGACTGACCAGGTCGAGTTGCGGATGCGCGGCGGCGGGCGCGTCGACCGCGAGCTTGGTCAGCCGCAGCGCCAGCGGCGAACCCAGGGCGATCTCGTCCAGCAGCGCGTGCGCCACCGTCAGCAACTCGTCGGGCTCGTCCACCACCCGGTTCACCAGGCCGATCCGCAGCGCCTCCGCGGCGTCCACCCGCCGGCCCGTGAAGAGCAGCTCCTTGGCCCGGCCCTCACCGACCAACGCGGGCAGCCGGTGGGTCGCGCCAGCGCCGGCCAGGATGCCCAACCGCACCTCCGGCTGACCGAAGACCGCCCGCGCCGTGCACACCCGCAGATCGCAGGCGTACGCCAGCTCCGCGCCACCGCCCAACGCCGGGCCGTCGACGGCGGCGACGGTGGGCATCGGCAACGCCCTGATCCGGGCGAAGGCAGCGGAGTTGATCGCGGCGAGGGCATCGGTGCGGCCCCGTTCACGCAGTTGGCCGATGTCGGCGCCACCGGCGAAGATGCCCGCCGCCCCACCGGTGAGCAGCAACAGCCGGGGACGCGCCTCCAGCTCGGCGCAGACCTGGTGCAGCTCGGCGATCAGCTCGGCGTCGATGGCGTTGCGCTTCTCCGGCCGATCCAGGGTGACCACCAGCCGGTCCGGCCGCTCCTCGATCCGCAAGCCGCTCACCGCGCCCACCGCGCTCACTGCGCCCACCTTCCGTTCGCGACTGCGGGGCTCGCAAGCTCACTCCTTGCGCTCACTGCTTGACCCCGGCTTTCCACTGGTAGAAGCCCTGCCCCGACTTCTTGCCCAGCCGCCCGTCGGCCACCATCTCCACGAGCAGGGGCGGCGGTGCGAAGCGGTCGCCGTACGCGGCCTGGAGGGTGCGGGCGATGTCCAGCCGCACGTCGAGGCCGACCAGGTCGGTGAGTTCCAAGGGCCCGATCGGGTGCCGGTAGCCCAGCACCATCGCCTTGTCGATGTCGGCAGGGCTGGCCACCCCGTCGGCGACCATCCGGATCGCCTCCAGCCCGAGGGTGACCCCGAGCCGTGAGGTGGCGAAGCCGGGCAGGTCGCGTACGACGACGGGGTCCTTGCCCAACCGGCCGGCGAGCGCCACGGCCGCCGCCGTGGTCTCCTCGGCGGTGGCCGGGCCGACCACGATCTCCAGCAGGGCCATCGCCCAGACCGGGTTGAAGAAGTGCAGGCCGAGGAAGCGCTCGGGCGCGTCCAGCCCGACGGCCAGCTCACCGATGGCGATGCTGGAGGTGTTGCTGCCCAGCAGCGCGGGGTTCAGCGCGGCGGCGTCCCGCAGCACTGCCCGCTTCAGGTCGAGCCGCTCCGGCACCGCCTCCACGATCACCTCAGGGGCGGGAGCGACGTCGGTGAGCGTGGGACGCAGCGTGACCCGTTGCCGGTTCGCGGCGGCCTCGTCGGCGCTCAGCTTCCCTCGCTGCACCGCCCGCTCCCACAGGTCGGCGAGCCGGTTCAGCGCGGAGGCGCCCCGCTCGGGGTCCACCTCGACCAACTCCACGGCGTGACCGGCCCCGGCCGCCACGTACGCGATGCCGAGCCCCATCGTGCCGGCACCGACGACCACGAAACGATCGCTCATCACGCCTCCCTCTCCCGCCTGTCGGCGCGCGGGGTCCCCGCCACGCCGACCGGGGTGTTCCGCCCGCTCCGCTCGCTCATGGTGCGACCCTAGACAGCTCGACGACCCGGCTCATGCGTGGGGGAGCGCGGGATCGGGTACTGACGGCCCGTCAACCGAGGGAAGGACCACCGAGATGAGCCAGGCACCGGAGAGCGTCACTGACGGGCAGACCGTGGAGACCCGGGGCGACGAGCGGGTCGAGCTGCTGCGCGCCGACACCAACAACGACGGCAAGACCGACGTGTGGGTGGTGGACACCGACGGCGACGGCAAGGCAGACCTGTTCCAGTTCGACACCGACGGTGACGGCAAGGTGGACATCACCATGGTCGACATCGACGAGGACGGCCAGCCGGACGAGGTGGTCGACGGCGACGGCGGCCTGCCGCCCGAGCAGCTTCCCCCGACCGTCCAGGTCTGAGCCGTACGACGGCCCCTGTCCTCCGCGATGCGGAGCGCGGGGGCCGTCGCTCAGTCGGCGAGCCGCAGCGTGGCCAGGTAGTACGGCTTGTCGCGGTCGTCCACATCGGTCAACCGCCAGCCGGTGCCGTGCACCAGCGAGGCGAATTCCTCCGCCGAGCAGACCAGATAGTCGAACCATTCGGTGCTCAGCTCCCGGTAGCGCAACCGGAGCCGGAGCTGACCGCCGAGCCGACCCCGACTGCGGTTGCGCTCGTGGTAACTCGTGTGCACCGGGTCACGGGTGCCGTACGGGTCGGTGCCGTGCGCGATGATCTGCGCCCCCGGTCGGGCCAGCGCGGCGAGCGCGGCCAGGAACACGGGGGCACGCTCCCGCCCTTCGAACAGCCCGAGGTTGTTGCCGAGCAGCAGGAATGTGTCGTAACGCTGCCCGTCCGCGACGTGCGTGTCGACGGTGCCGTGCACCAGCTGCCGGACACCGCGGCGTCGACTCACGTCCACCGCGCCCGCGGAGGTGTCCAGCCCGGTGACCGGTACGCCGCGCTCCTGGAGCAGCAGGGCGATCCGGCCGGCGCCGGTGCCGACGTCCAGCGTTTCGCCGCGGGCCCGGTCCACCGCGCGGTGGTCGTACGGCTGCCAGTCCTGCGGACCGTCCAGATAGTGGGCCGCCGGCGCGCCGTTGATCAGACCGTCGTCCCGCTCGATGATCTCGATGACCGGCCGGGGCAGGCGCCCACCGACCAGCGGTCGAGGGCCCACCCCGCTGGCCACCGCGAGCGTGTCCCGCAGCAGTTCGCCGACCACGTCACCGATTCGAGGCTCAACCGTCACGACGTTCACGCTATCTGTCCACTCAGCGGCCGGTAGCGGCCGTATCCTTGCGGGGTGACCACGCTGGACCGGCTGTCGGCCGAGAAGTACATCCTGCTCACGACCTTCCGCAAGGACGGTCGGGCGGTGCCGACCCCCGTCTGGGCGGTACGAGATGGTGAGGCGTTGGCGGTCTGGACCCGGGCCGACTCGGGCAAGGTGAAGCGGATCCGCCACAACGGTGAGGTGACCGTGGCCCCGTGCGACGTGCGGGGGCGGCCACACGGGGCGGAGGTGCCAGCCCACGCGACGATCTACGGCAACGGCGACACCGGTCGGGTACGGGACCTGCTCAAGCACAAGTACCGCCTGATCGGTCGACTCAGCCTGCTCGGCAGCCGGCTGCGGCGCGGCGAGGGCGGCACTGTCGGCATCCGGGTGACGCTGGCCGAGACGCGGCGCTGAGACGCAGCGACGGCGGCCACTCAGGACATGGAAAGGGGCGGCGGATCGAGATCCACCGCCCCTGACCGGAAAACTATTGCCGCTTCAGTCGCCCTGCCGCTGCTGCGGGATCTGACCCTGCAACAGCGCCCTGACCTCCGACTCGCGGTATCGACGGTGGCCACCCAGGGTGCGGATGGCACTGAGCTTGCCAGCCTTTGCCCACCGGGTCACCGTCTTCGGGTCGACACGGAACATCGACGCCACCTCGGCCGGCGTGAGTAGCGGCTCTGGTTCGTGCGTTCGCGATGCCATCGGTCACTCCTCCACATGTATAGACATCGGCCGGGGTCCCGCCGGCCGACGCGTCTCCCATGGTCCGGCTAGTCCCCGATGTCCGACATGGGCCGAACGGATGAAGGTCCCTAGACGGACGGATGAACCATGCCCGATTTTTACGACTTTTACACGGCAGAAAGTACCTTATTCGGACTCATGATCACGGTTCGTGATGCGTCAACTACGAGCACACCTCACCTTGGGAGCGCTCCTCGGGCGATATGCCCCTAGTTGCACCGCTCCAGCAGCTGCACGGCACGCCACCGGGCCACCAACGTGTCGTACGCGGCGGACGCCTCCTCGGCCTCACCGCGCGACAGCCCCGCGAGGCCGGTGGCGACCAACTCGGGCGAGTCGTCAGCGGTGAGGGTCTCGTCGGAGAGCAGGTCGACCAGGCCGCCGTAGTCCAGTTCGACCACCGAGCGCGGATGGAACTCCTCCAGCCAGCGCGCCGCCTCCTCCACCGCCTCGGTGATCGGCGCCTCGCCCACCGACTTGCGCAGCACCGACAGCGCCCGTGAGGACCGGCGACGGGCCTTGGAGATCTCGGTCCGGTAGCGCAGCGCCCGCCGGCCCGGCTGGGTGACCAGGTCCCGCTCGGCCGGCTCGAAGAGCACGAACCACCGCAGAGGCACTCCCCAGGTGGCGATCTGCTCGTGCACCCGGGGCACCCCGTGCTCCAGCACCCGGGCGCCGCTGCGCCAGTCGTCGACGACCGCCCTGGCCTGGCCGGCGAGCACCGGCGGCACGAAGGCGTCAGCGAGCACCGAGGGCACCCCGTCCCGAGCGCTGAGCGCCGCCTCAGCGACCCGGATCCGCAGGTTCCATGGGCAGACCAGCAGGCTGTCGTCCGTCTCCAGGACGTACGCCTCCTCCGGCAGGTCCGGCAGCCGGGTCCAGCCCGCGCCCAGCGCCTCGATCACCGCCGTCCGCTGTCGGCCGGGCCCCTCGACCGGGGCCACCGCCCGCCCCTCGGACACGTAGCGGCGCCAGTAGCTCTGCCGGTCCCGGTCGAAGGCGGTCAACGGTTCGTACACGCGCAGGTAAGAAGCGAAGAGCGACGGCACGGCGCGATCCTCCCACGAACCACAGCCGTATGAGGTCAGCGGCCGGACCACGCGCGCCGCAACGTGGGACGGCGGCGGCGCGTCGAGCGTCCCCAGGGCGGCCGATACTAGGCTCGATCTCACCGGCAGCATCCCCGCCGGGGTCCACCAGGTCCGCGTCCCACAAGGACGCACACCACTCCAGGAGCCAACCATGGGCGTATTCGCGAGCACCGACGATCCGGTATCGACCGGTCACGAACAGGTCGTCTTCTGCCAGGACAAGCAGAGCGGCCTGAAGGCGATCATCGGGATCTACTCCACCGCGCTGGGGCCGGCGCTCGGCGGCACCCGCTTCTACCCGTACGCCAGCGAGGACGACGCCCTCGCCGATGTGCTCGACCTGTCCCGTGGGATGGCGTACAAGAACGCGCTCGCCGGGCTGGACCTGGGCGGTGGCAAGGCCGTCATCTGGGGTGACCCCGAGCAGATCAAGAGCGAGGCGCTGCTGCGCGCGTACGGTCGCTTCGTGGAGTCGCTGGGCGGTCGCTACTACACCGCGTGCGACGTCGGCACCTACGTGGCGGACATGGACGTGGTGGCACGGGAGACCCGCTACGTGACCGGGCGCAGCGTGGAGCACGGCGGCGCCGGCGACTCGTCGATCCTCACCGCCTGGGGTGTCTTCCAGGGCATGCGGGCCGCCTCCGAGCACGTCTGGGGCACTCCGAGCCTGCGTGGCCGCCGGGTCGGCGTCGCCGGTCTGGGCAAGGTCGGCAAATACCTCACCGGCCACCTGCTGGAGGACGGCGCCGAGGTGGTCGCCACCGACGTCAACCCGAAGGCGCTGGCCTGGGTTCGCAGCAACCACCCGCAGGTCACCCTGATGGACGACGCCAGCGCGCTGGTCGCCGCGGACATCGACGTGTACGCGCCGTGCGCGCTGGGCGGCGCGCTGAACGACGACACCGTGCCGGCGCTGCGCGCCAAGGTGGTGACCGGTGCGGCGAACAACCAGCTCGCCCACCCGGGCATCGAGAAGCTGCTGGCCGACCGGGGCATCCTCTACACGCCGGACTACGTGGTCAACGCCGGCGGTGTGATCCAGGTCGCCGACGAGATCGAGGGCTTCAACTTCGACCGGGCGAAGCTGCGGGCAACCCGGATCTACGACACCACCCGCGAGATCCTGGGCCTGGCCGACGCCGAGGGCGTGCCGCCAGCGGTCGCCGCGGATCGGCTGGCCGAGCGCCGGATGGCGGAGGTCGGCCGCCTGCGGTCGATCCACCTGCGCTGAGCATTCCCCGGAGGCGGATCGACGGGATCCGCCTCCGGGCCCCCTGTGCCGACGCGGCTCGGTAGGCTGAGGACCGGATCGAATTTTGATGCGGTTTGTCCGGTGTCACGGGCGCTAACCGTTCCGCTCCTTACCCGGTACACTGGGTGACGGCCGGATCGACGCGACGCGCAGAGCCGGCTGACGGTAACCCGAGGTGCCGAACGGTGGCATCCCCATGTACCGTAAGAGCCACGAGAGATGCCTGACGTCATCGGGGCCCGCCTTCGGGCTGCCCCGCATTCTGTGCGAGGGGGTCGAGCCATGGGGCGCGGCCGTGCTAAGGCCAAGCAGACAAAGGTGGCCCGGGAGTTGAAGTACCACTCCCCGAACACCGACCTCACCGCCTTGCAGCGCGAACTGGCGGGTGCTGGTAAGTCTGAGCACCACTTCGACGACGACTCTAAAGAGTTCGTCGACGACGATGATGAGGATCACGCGGACGACGATCCGGATCCCTGGGTCCGTCCGGCCCGCTGACCTCTCGACGCAGCTGAGCACGCGGTGATACCCGCGTGCTCACGCACGTCCCGTGCAGGTTCAGCTGCCGACGATCAGGGGCCTGACCCGACCGGAGTTATTCCGGCCGCTCGACAGGCCCCTGTTCACGGCTCCCGTCAGCGCGGGCGGTTGTTCCAGTTGTAGAAGGTCGGGATGTTCTCGAAGTGGTTCCAGGCGCAGACAGCGCTGGCACCATCGCCGCCCGACACCTCCGAGCGCAGCCGCCTGGCGTCCTCAGCCTCCTGGAGCAGCGCGACGAGCGCAGGGGCCGCCTCCCGCACCCGCTCGTTGACTCCGTCATCCGCCTCGCGCTCAGGCCGCCGGTTACTGGTGCTCTCGGGCATGCTCCAACACTCCATCCAATAGGCGGATCTTGCTGTTTCGGCAGTGCTCGGTCTCCGTACCGTCAAAACGCCCCAGCTCGAAGTAGCGGTTGGCCGCGTGGCCACCGCCACAGAAGCCGAAGTAGGGGCAGGACACCCGACAGGCCTCCACCCCGGCCAGGAACTCCCCCACCCACGGGGTCGCCGCCGCTCCGCCGAGAATCTCCGCCAGCGGAGCGTGCAGGACGTTGCCGCTGCTGAAATCGCCGTAGCGCGGGTCGGTGAAGCCCGCCAACTCCGGGGACAGCACGGTCACCGAGCCGTCGTGACCGATGGTCGGGATCGAGTCCAGTTGGCGGGGCAGCACCCCGTCAGCCGAGTTGTCGAGCACCGCCGCGGCGTAGCGCAACGTCCACTCGACCTCGCGGAGGTGGATCCGGGGGTCACGGCGCCACGCCGCGACCAGCTCCGCCCAGAACGCGGTCACCGCCGAGGAGTCGTGGCGGTTGTCCCGGGTGTTGACCCCCTCGGTCTCCTCGATGTTGATGCCCAGCACATCGCAGCCCAGTTCGAGGAAGTAGTCGTACAGCTCGGTGGCGAGCCCCGGGCCCGGCTGGGACACCACGGCCAGGGCGGAGAAGGGCAGACCATGACGGCGCAGCGCCGCGACGCCGCGCAGGATCCGGTCGTACGCCGGCTGGCCGCCCCGGTTGACCCGGTCGCCGTTGCGGGCCCGCGGCCCGTCGACGCTCACGCTCACCCGCATCTCGTGCCGGGCGAAGAAGTCACACCAGTCGTCGTCGATCAGCGTGGCGTTGGTCTGCACGTGATGCTCGACCTCGGGGTCGAACGGCGCCATCAGGTCGGCCAGGTGCTCCCGGCCGGCCGCCAACGGCTCGCCGCCGTGCCACACCACGGAGAACCGGCCGGCCGCCGCCCACGGGTTGACCGCCGCCGCCACCGCCTCGGCCACCGCCACCGGCATCCGCTGGTCGGTGGCACGAAACGGCAGGTAGCAGTACGCGCAGTCGAGGTTGCAGAGGGTGGTGGGCTGCATGACGACGTACGACGGGACGGTGGAAAGACCCCGCATCCCGCTGAACGACTGTCCCCGAGCAGCCATCGCCCTCCTCCGCCAAGCCTGAGCCCTTCAGGCTAGGCGGCATAGGCCACTCGGGTGAAGCCCTGATCAGGTGCCCGTACGATCACCGGAACATGATCATCCTCGGGTGTGCTGACCAACCATCTGCACGTTGCCGGTGCCCTCGATGATCTCGCCGGCCTGCCAGGCCTCGACCCCACGGCCGGTCAGCGTGGCCAGCGCCCGGTCGGCGTCCTCGGCCGACACGATCGCGAACATGCCGACGCCCATGTTGAAGGTCGACTCCATGTCCTGGTCGTCGATCCGACCCTTCGACTGGATCAGGTCGAAGATCGGCTGCGGCTTCCAGGTGGAGCGGTTGACCACAGCGTCGACGTGCTCGGGCAGCACCCGGACCAGGTTGCCGGGGATGCCGCCACCGGTGATGTGGGACAGCGCCCGCACCTCCGCCTCGGCGATCAGCTTGAGGCAGTCCTTGGCGTAGATCTTGGTCGGGGTGAGCAGCTCCTCACCGAGGGTCCGCTGCCGACCGAAGTCGTCGATCACGATGTCCAGGCGCATCCGGGCCGCGCCGAGCAGCACGTGCCGGACCAGCGAGTAGCCGTTGGAGTGCAGACCGGAGGAGCGCATGGCGATCACCACGTCGCCCACCTCGACCCGGTCCGGGCTGAGGATGTCGGCCTCCTCGACCACGCCGACACCGGTCGCGGAGATGTCGTACTCGTCCGGGCGCAGCACACCGGGGTGCTCGGCGGTCTCCCCGCCCAGCAACGCGCAGCCGGCGTAACGGCAGCCGTCGGCGATGCCCGCCCCGATCTCGGCGACCTTGTCCGGAACGACCTCGCCGGTGGCGATGTAGTCGAGCAGGAACAGCGGCTCGGCGCCGCAGGCCACCAGGTCGTCCACGACCATGGCCACCAGGTCGATGCCGACCGTGTCGTGGATGTCCATCTGCTGAGCGATCACCAGCTTGGTGCCCACCCCGTCGGTGGAGGACGCCAGGATCGGGCTCTTGTACTTCTTCGTGTCCAGCCGGAACAGACCAGCGAACCCGCCCAGGTCACCCATCACCTCGGGCCGGCGGGTCTGGCGCACCTTCGACTTGAGCAACTCCACCGCGCGGTCGCCCGCGTCGATCGAAACCCCGGCATCGGCGTACGAGACCGAGCGTTTGCGCGCCTGACGGCCAGCGCCGGCCGTCCAGGGCTGACGGTCGCCGCCGGCGCCGGTCGGGCTGCTTCCTGCGCCGTTGCGCTCGGACACGTGCGTCACGGTTCTCCCCTTTGGTTCTCGGTGCCGCGCCGGCGGTGGCCGGGCCGCGCCGGTTGGTGCTACGGGCGGTTTGCGGTAACGCCACCCGGAGTGGCGACGAACGAGCCGTTGGTGTGCGGGGCTTCCGGCGCCGAGTTGGCGACCCGTCGGCCCACCCCTTCGAGCACGTGCTTGCCGATCAGGTTGCCGGCCGGCAGCTCGATCGGGTACTCCCCATCGAAACACGCCCGACACAGCCTGGTCTTCGGCTGCTCGGTCGCGGCGATCAGACCAGGAAGCGAGACGTAACCCAGCGTGTCGGCGCCGATGGAGCGCCGGATGCCGTCGTTGTCCAACCCGTTGGCCAGCAGTTCCGCCCGGGTGGCGAAGTCGATGCCGTAGAAACACGGCCAGCTGACCGGCGGTGAGGAGATCCGGACGTGCACCTCCAGTGCCCCCGCCTCACGCAACATCCGCACGATGGCGCGCTGGGTGTTGCCGCGCACGATCGAGTCGTCCACGACCACCAACCGCTTGCCCCGGACGTTCTCCCGCAGCGGGTTGAGCTTGAGCCGGATGCCGAGCTGACGCAGGGTCTGCGACGGCTGGATGAAGGTGCGCCCCACGTACGGGTTCTTCATCAGGCCGGCGCCGTAGGTGATGCCGGACGCCTCCGCGTAGCCGATCGCGGCCGGGGTGCCGGACTCGGGCACCGGGATCACCAGGTCGGCCTCGACCGGGTGCTCCTTGGCCAACTGCCGGCCGATCTGCACCCGCGCCGAGTGGACGTTGCGCCCGGCGATCGTGGCGTCCGGGCGGGCGATGTAGACGTACTCGAAGAGACAGCCCTTCGGCTCCGGCGCGGCGAACCGCGTGGAGCGCAGGCCGTTCTCGTCGATCGCGATCAGCTCGCCCGGCTCGACCTCGCGCACCACGCTGGCACCGACGATGTCCAGTGCGGCGGTCTCACTGGCCACCACCCAGCCGCGCTCCAGGCGGCCGAGCACCAGCGGGCGGACGCCGTGCGGATCGCGGGCCGCGTAGAGGGTCGACTCGTCCATGAAGACGAAGCTGAACGCGCCACGCAGCTGCGGCAGCACCTCCAGTGCGGCCGCCTCGACCGACAGATCCGGTCGGCTGGCGAGCAGCATCGTCACCAGGGAGGTGTCGTTGGTCGAACCGTCCGCGACGAGGCCGCGTTCGGCGACCTCCTTCTCCAGCTCGGCGGTGTTGACCAGGTTGCCGTTGTGAGCCAGCGCGATGGTCGTGCCGGAGGTGGTCGACCGGATCGTCGGCTGGGCGTTCTCCCAGTTCGACGCGCCGGTGGTGGAGTAGCGGGCGTGCCCGATGGCCAGATGGCCGCGCAGGCTCGCCAGGGTGGGCTCGTCGAAGACCTGGGCCACCAGCCCGAGGTCCTTGTAGACCACCACGCCGGAGCCATCGCTCACCGCGATGCCCGCCGCCTCCTGGCCGCGGTGCTGCAGGGCGTAGAGGCCGAAGTAGGTCAGATTGGCAACCTCTTCGCCGGGGGCCCAGACGCCGAAGACGCCACAGGCATCCTGGGGGCCAGGTCGTTGGGGGTCAAGGTCGTGGCTCAGCCGGCCGTCGCCTCGGGGCACCTACCGCTCCCTCATGCTGGTCTGGACCGGCCGGGCGGGATCACGGGCGGATCCACACTTCTCTGCCGGGACCACTGTCGTCGCCTGACAGTGTACGCGAATCGCCGTCAATACAGATAGTCACGATTCCTGCGCACGCCGTCACCGTGAGTGGGACTCGGAGATAATTAGAGGGGCAGATACGCCGAGAGATCCGCACGGACACCGCTCATCTGGACGCGACCTTCGGCGACCGCCTCGACCCAGCCGATCCTCCCGGTCGCCAACCGTAACCAGGTGTCGGGAGCCATCTCGACGACGTTTGGTGGGTTTCCCCTGGTGTGTCGAGGTCCCGGTACGCACTGGATCGCCCCGTATGGTGGGACGCGCACCTCCACCGATCGGCCGGGGGCGCGCTCCGCGAGGACGGCCAACAACGACCGGACCGCCTCTCGGAACACCGGCCGTTCGGGCGTACGCCCCTCGTCGAGCGCCAACAACGCCGCCGTCACGGCAGCGGACTTACTGTGCGGAGAGGACACGACGGGACGATACGACCCGCAGGCCAACTACCTGACGCTGGCCCTGGGTCGCGCCGATCCGGTCGGACAAGGCATAGTTGCCGACGGCGTATCTGAACCGTGATGATCCCCGGCCCGGCGCCCCGCCGGTCAGAGGGAAGTCAGCCCGGAAGGCGGTGGACGTGTCAACACACCGACGTGCCTGGAAGCAGCGGGCCGGTGTGGTCGTAGCGCTGGTTGCCGGCGCTCTGCTCGCCGTCCCCGCCACACCAGCCATGGCCGCAGAGGTCGAAGTTTCCCCCGGCTCCGTCACCGTAAACGCCGGAAGCGACGCCACGGTGACCGTGCGCGTCACTCCCGGTGACAACGACCGGAAGGCGAAGATCGGCCTGTCCGGTCTGCCGTCGGGCGTCAGCTGCGCCAGCGGCTGCGGCGACGTCGATTTCCCCGGTCTGGGCAACCCCCAAGCCAGGTCGGTGCTGGTCAGGATCGCGGCCAACGACAACGCCGGCGACGCGACAGCGACCGTCACGGTGGCCGTCGAGGCCGATTCGGGCCCGGACACCGCCACCGTCTCGCTGACGGTCAAGGGCAAGGCCGCGCCGCCGCCGACGCCGCAGAACCAGACCGTGCGGTCGGTCTCCGGCAAGGTGGTCAAGAGGGCCAACAGCGAGCCGGTGCCTAACGCCATCGTGATCCTTCAGGACAGCACCGGCAAGCGGTTCGACACCGTCAGCAACGGAAGCGGCGACTTTAGAATCACTGGAACCGCCGGCAATCCGATCGCTCCGGGACGGCTCGACCTTGGTGCCAGTTTCGACAACATCAATGCCACCAAGAGTTTGAACGCGAACGCGGGACAGTCTGTTACCGGGCAGCGCATCAGCCTGGATATCAAGGTCGAAGTGACGCCCAGCGCCACCCCATCCGCTACCGCCGAGGCCACTCCCACCGAGGAGGCGACCGACGAGGGCGCCGAGGAGCAGGCCTCCGAGGACCCCAGCCCAGGTGCCGCGGCGAACGCCTCGAACAACGAGGACAGCGGCGGCGGCATGGGCTCGTACCTGATCATTCTGCTCGGCGGTCTTCTGGTGGCCGCCGGCGTCGGCACCATCGTGCTGCTCTGGATGAAGCGCAGGGAGAACGGCGACGACGACGAAGCCCCTGCGGCGGCTGGCGGCGGCGGTCCGGTCCCACCTGCGCGGGGCGGTTTCCGTGGCGCCGAAGAGACCCGGGTGGTCGGCGGACGGCCCGACGGCGGGGCGGACCCGACCATGATCGGTGGCGCGGCGCTGAGCGATGCGCCGACGATGATGCACCGCCCGGTGGTCGACGACGTTCCGCCGGACCCGTACGCCGCGCCTGCGCAGGCGTACGGCGGTGCGGGCCAGCAGGGCTGGGGCGGCGCCGGTTACGGCGACGAGCCAGCACCGGGCGGGTACGGCGGCTACGGCAACGCACCCGCGTCGGGTGGCGGCTACGGCAACGCACCCGCCTCCGGCGGCGGCTACGGCACTCCGGCGGGCCCCGAGGGCGGCTACGGCGCTGGCGCGGCCGGTGACGGCTACGGCGCCGCGCCCGGCTCCGGCGCTGGCTATGGCGGCGCCCCGGCCTACGGCAACGCTCCGGCCTCCGGTGGCGGCTACGGCAGCCGTGACTACACCGCGCCGGCCGGGACCGCCGCCTACCCGCCGGCTCCCGCTGGCGGAGCGGCCTACGGCGAGCGGTACGACGAGCCGACCGGCCGGTACACCGGCGACAACACCCAGTACCCGGCTCCGGCCGACCCGTACGCGACCGGCGTCTACCAGCCGGAGCAGGGGCAGGGCTACGGCCAGCCGGACCCGGCCCCGTACGGCGGCGGTCGGGCTGCGGAGCCAGCAGGCGGCTACGGCCAGCAGACCAGCGCGTACGACCAGGGCGGCTACGGCCAGCAGGCCGGCGGCTACGAGCAGCGCGGCGGCTACGGGCAGGAAGCCCCGCAGCAGCGCGGCGGCGACTACGACGACCGGGGCTACGACCAGGGTGGCTACGGCAGCAGCCAGCAGGCCGGCGGCTACGAGCAGGGTGGTGGCTACGGCCAGGAGCCCCCGCAGCCCGGTGGCTACGACAACCGGGGCTACGACCAGCAGGGCGGGCGGGCCCGGCCCGACACCCCGCCTCCGACCGAGCGGGGCGGCCGACGCCTCGACTGGCTGGACGACTGACCGGGACTCCTCCGCCCGGCCTCGAACGACGAGAGCGGCTGCCCGAACCGGGCAGCCGCTCTTTTCTGCGTCCGGGGGCGGTGCCTCGCCGTAAGGCCGATTACAGGGAGCCTGGCCCGAGGTCCCAGTGGGAGCGATTCATTTGGATCTGTCGTTGGCTGGATGGGTCTTACCTGGGATAACTGTCTCAAGATCGTCATCCGGCCGCTGCTGCGGCTGCGGCTGCCGGCGCTCGCGATCATCGCGGCGGTTGGCCTGTTCGTCGAATGGGCCTACTGGTTCTTCGTGCAGGATCTGATCGACCCGAAGCAGTACTGGATCCAGCTCTCCTGGTTCCTTCGCTTCCCGCCGGTCCGATTCGTCGAATTCCTGCTGGGAATGATCGCCGCCGCTGCGCTCCTGCGCGACTGGCGGCCGAAACTCAACCTGTGGCTCGCCCTGTCGACGGTGCCCGCCTCGGTGCTGCTGCTGTGGTGGGGTGCACAGCAGGGCTGGTGGGGCGCGCACTGGTCGCAGCAGGGCCTGGTGCCGGCCTGCGTAGTCGTGGTGCTCGCGGCAGCGATCCGCGACATCTCCGGGCGCCCCTCGATCTTCCGCAGAAACCTCTCGTCGCCCTCGGCGCCTGGTCCTACGCCTTCTACCTGGTCCACCTGTCGGTCATCCACTGGCTGATGGGCACTGTGAAGTCCAGCCCCGCGAGCTGGACGAACCTCAAGGTCCTGCTGATCTGGACGGTGATGGGCATCGCCCTGGCGTGGGCCTGCTACCGCTAAGTCGAACACCCGGTGGAGAGATTCCTACGCAATCTCTACCCGCGCCGCGTGCCGCCCGCGCCGCAGGATCCGCCCGCGCCGCCCGTGGCGCAGGAACCGCAGGAGTTGGCAATGGTGTCCGAACAGCCCACCGAAATCGTCCTCACCGGGCACGGTGTAAGGAGCCAGGAATTCGAACCCGGCGTCTACCGCAGCACCGGTGGTTTCGACGTCCGATGAACCGACACCGGGCCGGGTACCTCCGGTTCGGCTGGGCGGATGCCGCCCCCCGGTCGTGCCACACCTGCCCAGGGACCGCTTCGTCAGGCGGGAACTGATGACTGGCGTGGGCTCTCGCTCTCCTGTCGTCGTTGCTCCGGACTGGCGGCGAGTGTCGTCCGTGGGTGCGGTCCCGGCCGTCCCCCGCTGACCGGCGTCGTGCTCTAGTCTCGGCGCTGCCGATCGGAGGGTGGCAATGGCTGACGACACGGGCGACAACAAGGCTCGTAGACGGCGGGCCCTATGGTTGGCCGGGTCGTCCGTGGTGGTGTTGGTGGTGCTGGCCGGGGCGGTCCTGTCCCTGGGCGCCTATCACCGCCGCCAGCGATCAGGTGCGTTCCCGGCCGGCACCTGCTTCCAGGTATTCGGCGAAACGGGCATCGCCACGACTGACGGACCGCGCGAGGTGAGTGGCCGGGTGAAGGTGGTCAACTGCGCAAGTGCCCACGATGCCGAAGTCACCCGGACCGTTCACCGTCCTTCGGACTGCGCCGCGGACGGTGCGTGGCTGGAAACTCTCGACCAGATCCGCTGCGTCACCTTCACCACCACCACCGTCGGACACCCAGCGTCACCGTCGTGATCGACCCGCCGCCTCCCGCAGATCTGGACGGCTGGGAGCCCTCGTTGATGGGAACGAACGTGTCCTATCCTCGTGCTCTAATCCCGTCATGCGTGTCGTCGTCACAGGTGCACTCGTACGGGACGGTGCAATCCTGCTGGTTCATCGCAGGCCGACCAAACGGGCGTACCCAGATGTCTGGGACCTGCCCGGCGGGCTGGTCGAAGCGGGTGAGTCGGAACTACAAGCCCTCGCACGTGAGATGCACGAGGAGCTCGGTGTTCAGATTGTGGCGGAGTCCGCTTCACACGTGGGCGTCGTGCATGACGGCAGTGGCGAGGACGCCGTTCACGTGGGTGTCTGGCAAATTGGCGACTGGGTCGGCTCTCCCACCAACAGTGCACCTGAGGAGCATGACGACATCGCCTGGTTCAGGATCAGCGAGCTGGGTGGCCTCCCCCTCGCGCACGGCGTCCTGGCAGCAATGGTTCGTTCTCTGCCGGAATTCGACTGCGTCCGCACGCACTCAGCTGTCGCCGACTGTAACCACAGTCATGGTGGAGCCAAGGCCGGCTGCCGTGCGTGTGCCGAGGAGCGATCTTGACTTAGTCGTGTCCGGAACGTGGTCGGTTCGGTGTCGGCGATCAATACCGTCGCGAATATGACCTCGTCACCGTCAGCGCCGGGTCCCGAAATGATGCCACCCTTGTCGCCAAGCGAAATGATGCCACCCTCGCCGCGCAGCGGAGGCAGCGGTGGTTGGTCGAGCGGCACCCAAGTCGGTCTCGTGATCGGCATCGTCGTCACCTTGGTGATCTGCGCGCTTCCAGTGACCGGATTCTTTCTGTATTGGTTCGCGGGGCCGGACATCGACGATGCCAAGGCGGTCGCCGGGCAATACTTCGACCGGGTCGAAGCGGGTGACGACGCCGGGGCATACCAGTTGCTCTGCGCCGACGCCCAGAAGGCTATGACTCAAGACGCCTTCGTCGGCAAGCTCAAGGACGGCTTCCGGCCCGTCGATCACGCCGTCCTCGGCGGGGCGTTCGCAGACGAACCCGGCTACGAGGCGCGGATCGACGTGCGGCTCGTCGGGGCGAACGGTGCGACCCGCGAGGTCGACCTCTCCCTGGAGGGCCGGAACGGAGATCCCTGGCGGGTCTGCGGAGACACATTCATCTGAGCCGCCCGCCCACCATCCGCACCGTCTGCCGCCGCCCCACCTCCTGAAAGTTGGCCGCCCGGCCCGCCACGTCAAGCGGGCCTTGGCGCACCCGGCATGCATCAACCGCTGCACCACGTTCGAAGCCGTGGCTCACTGTCAGGGAGGTTGTACCGCCCGAGAAGCATGGCCACCATCGCCCCGCCCTGCAGGATGTTGCTACCCAACAGCGTTGCGAGCGTTCGTTGCTGGACCAGCGTGAGGTCGTCGAATTCCGCAGTGTCCGGCACCGGCTCAGGGAACGCGGCATCCAGCAGGGCCCTCAGCAGCGTGACGTTGTCCGTGGTGGGGTCAGCAGCAGCCGCCCTCTCGGCCAGCACATCGATGCGATCGCCGGCGACGTCCGGACTCAGGTCGGCAATCGTCAGGGCCGCCAAGCTGGCCATGTCACCTTCGAGAAAGGGCCAGTGGGGAACGGGTTCGACAGCCCAGAAGAGGCACGAGTAGAGATCCCTGACCTGGGACCGGTCCGGGCGCCGCAACATCCGCGACAGGCCCAACACCGCCGACCAGCGCTCCACAAGGTCAGCGCTGTCTCGGCGAGTTGAAAGCGCGCCAACGAGTGCTTCACTGCCGTCAGGGCAACTCAGACCAGCCGCAACGCAGGCAGTTGCCGCGACGACCGGTTCCGGCTCCCGCCGGATCAGGTCAGCCAACGCTGGGCCGAGCAAGCCCTCTTCCTCGGGGAACCAGGCGAGCAGATGAGCGGCGTACAGACGGACCGCAGCCTCGGACGCCTCCAGCGCAGCTGGGTAGACAGGAACCCCGGACCGCACAGCGTCATATGCCTCACGAAACCCTCTCCGTCAAAGGGCTGACCTGGGAATACCAGGTCCGCACCGACAACGGCGACACCGACGACCAAAAATCCGCCTGGTCACCCATCAGAACCGCGACAGCCAACCCGACGGCACCCCCGGACCCACCGGAATCATCACGCAGCCCACCGCCACCGGTTTCACCATCACCTGGGGCGTACCCACCAACCCGAGCGCCATCGAACGCTACGAAGTCCTCTTCTGGGACCAGGACACCCCCAACGCCATCCTCTCCAGCACCGGCATCAAAGGCTTCTCCGCCCGCATCGACGGCCTCAAACCCAACCACCGCTACCTCATCTCGGTAGCCAGCTGGAACACCACCGGCTCCGGCGTCCCCAACCCCGCACGCCCCATCAGGGTCGGCACCACAACCCCCACCGCACCCACCGGCCTACAAATCAACCCCTTCGACGCCAACACCGTCCAACACCTGGACCAAAAACGACACAGCCGCCGGCTACCGCGTCTGGACCCGCGACCTCACCAACGGCAGCCCCCTGACCCCAAGCGAACAAACATTCACCGAACCCACCCACGGCATCGCCTACCTAACCTCAGGCTTCTGGAACTACGAATACTGCGTCACCTCCATCAACGGCACCCTCGAATCAGCCCGAACCACCTGCCAAACACCCAAACGACCAACCGGCAACTAACCACCAACTAACCAACCAAAAACTGAGCCCCAGAACCGTGGTAACGGTTCCGGGGCTCAGCCCATTCAATGCCTAGGCGGCGGAGAAGACGCCCTGGCGCAGCACCGGGACCACTGTCGACACACCCACCTGGACGGCGACGTCCACGTCCTCGGCGAAACCACTCTCGGTCAGCTCGCGTCCGGAGACGCTGCCGCGTACCGCGGCGGGCACGTCCGGAGTGCTGGCCAGGGCGGCGAGCGCCATGGCCGCCTCCACGGACAGCCCACCCGGCACGCCGGAGAGAGCGTCCAGCACGGAGGCGGCGCCGAGTTGGTCCTCCACCGACGGGCGCAGCGAGCCGTCCGGCCACCGCTCCCCCGAAGCGATCACACCGATCGGGGCGTCGACTGTGCCGTACCCCTGGCGGCGCAGCCAACGCCCGACGGCCGGTGCGTTGCGCAGACACGCCGCGACCACCGGCAGGCCGGTGGCGCTGGCGGCGGCGCTGATGGCGGAGCCGTTGGGTGAGGGCAGGACCAGGTCCGCCACCACCGGCGCGGTGCTCAGTGCGGCGGGCGACAGCGACCACGGATGCTCCGCGCTCACCTGCCGCCGCCCCACCGCAGCGGTCGCGCCGACCCGCACCGCGTAGTCCGCGGCCTGTTCACCCCAGGGGAACGGGTGCACCCGCATGCCACGGGCGACCGCCACCTCCACCGAGGTGGTGAACGACAGGACGTCCACCACCACCAGTGCCGCGCAGACCCGTCCGAGCTCGGCCGCCCCGGTCAGCCCCCAGTCGAACCGGGCACCGGAACCAGGTTGACCGTGGACGGCGGCCGCCAACGCCTCAGCGCTCGTCAGGCGACGGCTCGGCGACACCGGGGTCAGACTCGGCGGCGGTGCCCGGCTGCTCCGACTCGATCGGCTCGACGGCACCGGTCTGCGGGACCGGCCCGAACGAGGCGATCGGCTCGGAGACCACCTCCGCGGGATCGACCGGCTCGGCCTCCGCGACCGGCAGCGGGACGCCCTCGACCGCACCCGCCACGCCGGCGGCCGGCGCGGGCACCTCGACGGCGGCGGCACCCCCGAAGAGGCGCGGCAGCGTCTCGGTGTGCGCGGTACGCAGCTCGTCCAGGCTGATCCGGAACTGGCCGTGCACCTCCAGCGCGCCGCCGGACGGGTCGGTGACACCGATCAGCTCGAACGGCACCCCCCGCTCGGCGCAGAGCGCCGCGAACGCCTTGTCGTGGCCCCGCGGCACCGAGACCAGCACCCGGGTGGCGGACTCACTGAACAGGTAGACGAACGGCATCGAGCCCTCGGCGAACTGCTCCGGCACCGCGACCCGTGCACCGACGCCACGCCGCAGGCAGGACTCGACCAGGCTCTGGGCGAGACCACCGTCGGAGAGGTCGTGCGCGGAGGCCAGGTGACCGACCCGGGCCGCCTCGGCCAGCAGCTCGGCGAGCGCCTTCTCGCGGAGAAGGTTGACCTGCGGCGGGATGCCACCGAGGTGCTCGTGCGTCACCCAGGCCCACTCCGAGCCGGACAGCTCCACGTTCGTCTCGCCGAGCAGGTAGAGCTGGTCGTGGTCGCCGCCGGCGCGCGGCACGAAGCCCATCGGCACCCGGTCGGCGACGTTGTCCAGCACGCCCAGCACACCGACCACCGGGGTCGGGTGGATGGCCGCCGCGCCGGTCTGGTTGTAGAAGCTGACGTTGCCGCCGGTCACCGGGATGCCCAGCTCCAGGCAGCCGTCCGCGAGGCCGCGGACGGCCTCGGCGAACTGCCACATGACGCCCGGGTCTTCCGGGGAGCCGAAGTTGAGGCAGTTGGTCACGGCGATCGGCTTCGCGCCGGTCACCGCCACGTTCCGGTACGCCTCGGCCAGGGCCAGCTTGGTGCCGTTGTACGGGTCCAGCCTGGCGTACCGGCCGTTGCCGTCCAACGACAGCGCCACGCCCAACCCGGTCCGCTCGTCGACCCGGATCACGCCGCCGTCCTCCGGCTGGGCGAGCACCGTGTTGCCCAGCACGTAGCGGTCGTACTGCTCGGTGACCCAGGTCTTGTCGGCGAGGTTCGGCGACGCGATCATGCGCAGCACAGTTTCCCGCAGCGCCTCCGGCTCGGCCGGCCGGGGCAGCGTCTCGGCCCGGTCGGCCTGGAGCAGGATCAGGTCGGCCGGCTCACGCATCGGCCGGGCGTAGACCGGACCGTCGTCGACCAGCGAACCCGGCGGCACGTCGACGACCAGGTGGTCCTGCCAGGTGATCGCCAGTCGGCCGGGGCTGCCGTCCGGCTCCGGTGCGGTGACCTCACCGATCGCGGTGGCGAGAACGCCCCACTTCTCGCAGGTCTTGAGCACCGCGTCGAGCTTCTCCGGCTCGACGACCAGCAGCATCCGCTCCTGCGACTCGCTGGCCAGGATCTCGTGCGGGTCCATCGAGGGCTCGCGCAGCGGCACCCGCTCCAGCCAGACCCGCATGCCGGTGCCGGCCGCGGCGGCGGTCTCGGTGAGCGCGCAGGTCAGGCCGGCGCCGCCGAGGTCCTGAATGCCGACGACCAGTTGGCCGTCGTACAGCTCAAGGCACGCCTCGATCAGCAGCTTCTCGATGAACGGGTCGCCGACCTGCACGGCGGGTCGACGTGCCTCGCTGCCCTCGTCGAAGGTCGCGCTGGCCAGCACCGACACGCCGCCGATGCCGTCCCGGCCGGTCTTGGCGCCCATCAGAACGACAACGTTGCCCGGGCCGGCGGCGGCCTTGTTCTGCAGCCGCTCGACCGGCAACACGCCCAGGCAGAGCGCGTTGAGCAGCGGGTTGCCCTGGTAGGAGGGGTCGAAGACCAGCTCACCACCGATGTTGGGCAGACCGAGGCAGTTGCCGTAGCCGCCGACGCCGGCAACCACACCGGTGAGCACGCGGGCGGTATCCGGGTGGTCCGCGGCACCGAAGCGCAGCGGGTCCATCACCGCGATCGGGCGGGCGCCCATGGCGAGGATGTCCCGGACGATGCCGCCGACGCCGGTGGCCGCACCCTGGTACGGCTCGACGAAGCTGGGGTGGTTGTGCGACTCGACCTTGAAGGTCACCGCCAGTTCGTCGGAGATCTGCACGACACCGGCGTTCTCACCGATGCCGGCGAGCATCCGGTCGCTGGGCGGGGCCTTCTCGCCGAACTGGCGCAGGTGCACCTTGCTCGACTTGTAGGAGCAGTGCTCGCTCCACATGATCGAGTACATCGCGAGCTCGGACTGCGTGGGTCGGCGGCCGAGGATCTGCCGGATCCGGTCGTACTCGTCGTCGCGCAGACCAAGCTCGGTGTACGGCTGAAGCTCGCCCGGGGTGCCGTCGGCGCGCGGAACGGTGTCCACGCCCTCGGTCCAGACGGCGGGAGCCGGCTGGGCGGGGGCGGTGGCCGGTGCCACGGGCTGCGCCAGGCTGGGCTCCGCCGGCTGCGACGGAGCGGAGTACGCCTCCGGTGTGTCGCGTACCGGGTCCGGATGGGTGGTCATGACCTCTCCTCGCTGCGCTCGTGCCCGCCAGACCGGCGGTTGAGCAGACCGATGATCGTGTCGCCGGTCACGCCGGCGCCCCCACCAGGTGCTTGAGGACCGACGTGAAGAACCCGAGGCCGTCCAGCGAAGGACCGGTGAGCGCCTCCACCGCGTGCTCGGGGTGCGGCATGATGCCCACCACGTTGCCGGCGGCGTTGGTGATCGCGGCGATGTCGCGCATCGACCCGTTGGGGTTGCCGCCGACGTAACGGGCGACCACCCGACCCTCGGCTTCGAGCTGATCCAGCGTCGCGGTGTCCGCGACGTAGCAGCCCTCGCCGTTCTTGACCGGGATGAGCACCTCCTGGCCGGGCTGGAACGCGTTGGTCCACGCGGTGCCGGCCGACTCGATGCGCAGGACCTGGTCCCGGTTACGGAAGTGCAGGTGCTGGTTGCGGGTGAGCGCGCCGGGCAGCAGGTGCGCCTCGCACAGGATCTGGAAGCCATTGCAGATGCCGAGCACCGGCAGACCGCCCTGAGCGGCGTCCACGATCGTCTCCATCACCGGGGCGAACCGGGCGATGGCGCCGCAGCGCAGGTAGTCACCGTAGGAGAAGCCACCGGGCAGAACGACCGCGTCGACGCCGTGCAGCTGCGGGTCGCCGTGCCAGAGCCGGACCGGCTCAGCGCCGGCGATCCGGACCGCTCGGGCCGCGTCCCCGTCGTCGAGCGAGCCAGGGAAGGTGACCACACCGACCCGGGCGGTCACGAGCGGGCGTCCGCGGTCTCGTCGGCCTCGACCAGGCGGACGGTGAAGTCCTCGATGACCGGGTTGGCGAGCAGCTTGTCGGCAATCTCCCGAGCGCGGTCCAGGTCCGGTTCACCGGTGAACTCGATCTCGATCCGCCTGCCGATCCGAACCGAGGCGACGTCACCGACGCCGAGCCGGGGCAGCGCGTTTGCGACGGCCTGGCCCTGCGGATCGAGGATCTCGGGCTTGAGCATGACGTCGACGACGACGCGAGGCACTGGGCACTCCTGACTGTGTACGCAGTTGGGTGCCGACCCACAACGGGCGAGCGCAGCCAGCGTACCTGGCAGATACGGCCACGGACGCACCGGCCGGCTGCAGTTCAAGCAGTGATCAACATTACTGGCGCTCTGAGCGGCTCCACAGGCGGGGCAGGTGGCCTCAGCAGGGCATACACGGCGCAACGGAAGGCCGAATCGTTACATCGGCGATCCTCGATCAGGTCCTTGATAACGGCCGGCTCGGGCCCTACTGTACATCGACGTAAGTCGATTCAGGCGGCAGGGGGGACCTCCCGCTGTCGCCCATCCACACCCGGCGACCCCGGGTCCGCCCCGCCCAAGGAGTCCACCCGATGCGCATCCGCCCCCTGCTCGCCGTACTCAGCATCGCGCTGGTCGGCGCCCTCGGCACCGCGTCCGGCGCGTCCGCCGCCCCGCCCGGCCCGCAACCCATCATCGGCGGCACCACCGTCTCGTCCGCCCCCTGGGCGGCGGCGGTCATGAGCAACGGCTCGTTCACCTGCTCCGGCAGCGTGATCTCCCCGCAATGGGTGCTCACCGCCCGGCACTGCATCAGCGGCACCATGTCCGTCCGGGTCGGCAGCGTGTACCGCTCCTCCGGCGGCGTCACCCGTACGGTCAGCGCCACCTACACCCGCAACGACCTCGCCCTCATGCGACTCTCCAGCACCGTCAGCACCTCGACGGTCAGCCTGGCCAGCAGCAACCCGCCCCTCAACTCGACGAACTCGATCTACGGCTGGGGCATGACCTGCTACAGCGGCTGCTCCGCGTCGAGCCAGTTGAAGACCGCCACCGTGCGGGTGACCAGCAACAGCGTCACCGACGCGTACGGCGGGCAGGCGATCCGGAGCACCGAGATCAGCGGCAACGCGTGGCGGGGCGACTCGGGTGGCCCGCAGTTCTACAACGGCCAGCAGGTCGGCGTCGCCTCCACCGCCGACGGGCAGAGCATCCAGAACTACGGCAGCGTTGCGTACAACCGGGCCTGGATCACCTCGGTGGCCGGTGTCTGACGGTTAACGCCCGCTGCGGCGCGGATGGTCGGCGGCGTGCCGGCCGTCCGCGCCGCGTCGTTTTGCAGCATCCGATCAGGTGAACAATGCACCCGATCGGGTCACGCCACTCCTGACAGCATCGGAAACGTGCTGGTCGTGACGACAGAGCAACTGCCCGGCTACGAGATCCGCCAGATTCTCGGTGAGGTGGTGTCATCGATGGCCAGGACGCGCAACCCGTACCGCGAGGGGGTCAAGAACCTGCGCGGTGGCGCGTACGACCCGATGGCTCCGGACAACCTGACCCGGTGGCGCACCGACTCGGTGGCCCGGCTCGGCGAGGAGGCCCTGCGGCTCGGCGCGAACGCGGTGATCGGCATGCGGTTCGACAGCCGGGACTGCGGTGAGATGTGGATGGAGATCTGCGCGTACGGGACGGCCGTGGTCGTCGTGCCCAAGATGCCCGAGGTCATGCCGGCCGACCAGCCGGTGGTCGCCGCGGAGACCGCGGAGGTAGCGGGCTTCACGGGGTCGCCCGGCGGCATCGCCGAACCGGCCAGCGCACCCAACCTCAGAACCGCCGCCGAAACCCCAACCGGCGAATAGCCCCAACCCACCGACCCCACCCACGCCGCCCCGTGTGGTTGATCAAGAGATTTGCGTCAAGTAGGAGATCAAAGTTGACGCAAACCTCTTGATCACCGGGGATGGGTGGGGTTGGGGGGGGTGGGGTTAGAGGATGGGGGGTGGGCTGTAGGTGGCGGCTTCCGGGTGGGTTTCGACCACCTTGGTGATGCGGCTGGTTACCGCTGCCACCTGGGCGGCGGCGGCGCCGACGAAGGCGGAGCGGTCGGCGACCAGGGTGTCGATGTCGGCGCGGGACAGGCCGAGTCGGCCGTCCGCCGCCAGGCGGTCGAACAGGTCGTTCTCCGGCGAGCCCTTCTCACGCATCGCCAGGGCCACAGCGACCGCGTGCTCCTTGATCACCTCGTGCGCGACCTCGCGGCCGACGCCACGCCGGACCGCCGCCACCAGGATCTTCGTGGTGGCCAGGAACGGCAGGAATCGCTCCAGCTCCCGGTTGATCACCGCCGGGTACGCGCCGAACTCGTCGAGCACTGTGAGGAACGTCTGGAACAGCCCGTCGGCGGCGAAGAACGCGTCCGGCAGGGCCACCCGGCGGACCACCGAGCACGACACGTCGCCCTCGTTCCACTGGTCGCCGGCCAGCTCGCCGACCATCGACAGGTAACCCCGGATGATCACCGCGAAGCCGTTCACCCGCTCCGACGAGCGGGTGTTCATCTTGTGCGGCATCGCGCTGGAGCCGACCTGGCCCGGCTTGAAGCCCTCGGTCGCGAGCTCCTGACCGACCATCAGGCGGATCGTGGTGGCCAGCGACGACGGCGCGGCGGCGGTCTGGGCCAGCGCGGCCAGCACGTCGAAGTCCAGTGAGCGGGGGTAGACCTGCCCGACGCTGTTCAGCACGCGGGAGAAGCCCAGGTGCTCGGCGACGCGCCGCTCCAGCTCGGCCACCTTGTCGGCGCCGCCGTCGAAGAGGTCCAGCTGGTCCGCGGCGGTGCCGACCGGGCCCTTGATCCCCCGCAGTGGGTAGCGGGCGATCAGGTCCTCCAGCCGCTCGTACGCGATCAGCAACTCCTCCGCCGCCGACGCGAATCGCTTGCCCAGCGTGGTGGCCTGCGCGGCCACGTTGTGGGAACGGCCGGTCATGACCAGGTCGGTGTGCTCGTACGCGAGGAAGGCGAGCCGGGCCAGGGTGGCCACGACGCGGTCCCGGATCAGCTCCAGCGAGGCGCGCACCTGGAGCTGCTCGACGTTCTCGGTGAGATCCCGCGAGGTCATGCCCTTGTGCACGTGCTCGTGCCCGGCGAGCGCGCTGAACTCCTCGATCCGGGCCTTCACGTCATGCCGGGTGACCCGCTCCCGCTCGGCGATCGAGGCGAGGTCGACCTGGTCGAGCACCCGCTCGTACGCCTCGACCACACCGTCCGGCACGGCGACGCCCAGATCCCGCTGGGCGCGCAGCACGGCGAGCCAGAGCCGCCGCTCCATCCGGACCTTCTCCTCCGGAGACCAGAGGGCGACCAATTCGGGCGAGGCGTACCGGTTGGCCAGCACGTTGGGGATCGTCGTCACGTACCTCATTGTCCCGCACCCACCGGTCGACACCGGGACCGGGCCGGGGCTGCCCGGGGCTGCCGCCCTCAACGCTCCAGGATGGCGGTCACACCCTGACCACCGGCCGCGCAGATGGAGATCAGCCCGCGTCCGCTGCCCCGCTCGGCCAGCAGCTTGGCCAGGGTCGCCACGATCCGCCCGCCGGTGGCGGCGAACGGGTGTCCGGCGGCCAGCGACGAGCCGTTGACGTTGAGCCGGTCGGTGTCGATCGCGCCCAGCGGCGCGTCCAGGCCGAGCCTGTCCTTGCAGAACTCCGGCGACTCCCAGGCGGCGAGGGTGGCCAGCACCTGGGACGCGAACGCCTCGTGGATCTCGTAGTAGTCGAAATCCTGCAAGGTCAGGCCGGCGCGGGCCAGCATCCGGGGCACCGCGTACGCGGGGGCCATCAACAGCCCCTCGTCGCCGTGCACGAAGTCCACAGCGGCCGTCTCCGACCAGCTGAACCAGGCCAGCACCGGCAGGTTGTGCGCGGCCGCCCACTCCTCGCTGGCGAGCAGCACGGTGGATGCCCCGTCGGTGAGCGGTGACGAGTTGCCGGCGGTCATGGTGGCCTGCTCGGCGTCCGGGCCGCGGGTGCCGAAGACCGGCTTGAGCGAGCCGAGCTTCTCCACGCTGGTGTCCGGGCGCAGGTTCGCGTCGCGGGTCAGCCCCAGGTAAGGAGTCATCAGGTCGTCGAAGAAACCTCTGTCGTACGCGGCGGCGAGCCGTTGGTGCGAACGCAGGGCCAGCTCGTCCTGGGATCGCCTGTCGATCTGCCAGCGCACCGCGGTGCGGGCGGCGTGGTCGCCCATGGACAGGCCGGTACGGGGTTCGGCGTTGCGCGGGATCTCCGGCTTGAACGGCTGGAGTGGGCGCAGCTTCGCCGCGACCTTGAGCCGTTCGCCCAGCGTGCGGGCCGAGTTGAGCTTGAGCAGCGTGCGGCGCATCTCCTCGTTGACCGCGAGCGGCGCGTCGGAGGTGGTGTCGACGCCGCCGGCGATGCCCACGTCGAGTTGACCGAGGGCGATCTTGTTGGCGACGAGGATCGCCGCCTCCAGGCCGGTGCCGCAGGCCTGCTGGATGTCGTACGCCGGGGTGTGCGGGTCGAGCCGGGAGCCGAGGACCACCTCGCGGGTGAGGTTGAAGTCGCGGGAGTGCTTGAGCACCGCGCCGGTCACCACCTCACCGACGCGCTGCCCGGCCAGCCCGTACCGGGCGATCAGGCCGTCCAGCGCGGCGCCGAGCAGGTCGGCGTTCGACGCGTCCGCGTAGCGCGAGTTGGAACGGGCGAAGGGGATGCGGTTGCCCCCGATGACCGCGACCCGCCGAATGCTCTGCACGATCCGCCTCCTCGACATGTGTTGCTCGAACCCTACTCGCCAGTAGGCTACGCCCATGACCGACAGGTACGCGAGCTTCGTCCAATCGACTGCCGGCCGCACGCTGGTCAAGCGCCTCGGGCTGCCCGACCCGCCCCGACTGCGCCGGCACTCTCCAGGCGACCCGCTGCTGCCCGGGCCGGCCCTGCTCGGCGCGGCCACCGGCGGCCGGCTCGCCGAGCCGGTCGGCAGGATCCTGACCGCCGCCGGGGTCGAGGTGGCCGACCCGGCCGCCGACACCGCCCCCGGCGACAACCCGCGGCGGTACGGCGCACTGCTCTTCGACGCCACCGGGATCACCGATTCGACCGAGCTGCGCCAGCTTTACGACTTCTTCCACCCACAGGCCCGGGCCGTGCTGCCCGGCGGCCGGGTGATCGTGCTGGGCACACCACCGCAGGAGTGCCCGACGCCCCGCGAGGCGACCGCCCAGCGCGCCCTGGAAGGTCTGGTGCGCAGCATCGGCAAGGAGTTCGGCCGGGGCACGACCGCCCAACTCGTCTACGTGACCCGCGCCGAGAACGGCGTCCTCACCAGCCTCGAGTCGACGCTCCGGTTCCTGCTGTCCGGGCGGTCCGCGTACGTCTCGGGTCAGGTCATCCGGGTCGGCACCGGCGAGGCGACCGCCCCGGCCGACTGGGACCGCCCACTGGACGGGCAGGTCGTGCTGGTCACCGGCGCCGCCCGGGGCATCGGCGCGGCGCTGGCCCGGGTGCTCGCCCGCGACGGCGCACAGGTGGTGGCGCTGGACATCCCGGCCGCCGGTGACGCGCTGGCCGCGGTGGCGAACGACATCGGCGGTACGGCGGTGCAACTCGACCTGACCGCACCGGACGCACCGACCCGGCTCGCCGATCACCTGGCCGGCCGACACGGCCGGGTCGACGTGGTGGTGCACAACGCCGGCATCACCCGGGACAAGACGCTCGGCCGGATGGACGCCGACCGGTGGGACCAGGTCATCGACGTCAACCTCTCCAGCCAGGAACGCATCAACGACGTGCTGTTGGAGCGGGGGCTCATCCCGACCGGCGGGCGGATCGTCTCGGTCTCGTCGATCGCCGGGATCGCCGGCAACCGGGGGCAGACCAACTACGCCACCAGCAAGGCCGGCGTGATCGGCCTGGTCGACTCGCTCGCCCCGGCTCTGCGGGAGCGGGGGATCAGCGTCAACGCGGTGGCCCCGGGCTTCATCGAGACCCGGCTGACCGCGCGTATCCCGCTGGTGGTCCGCGAGGCGGGCCGGCGGATGAACAGCCTGGCCCAGGGCGGGCTTCCGGTGGACGTGGCCGAGACGATCGGCTGGTTGGCCTGGCCGGCCAGCGGTGCGGTCAGCGGAAACGTGGTCCGGGTCTGCGGCCAGAGCCTGCTGGGGGCGTGATGGGCACTCAAAGGCAGCCGGACGACGACCTCTCCCTGCACGAGCTGATCGACGGCCCGACGGAGACACTGTCGGCGGAGATGCGGGCCGCGGCACTCCGGCCGGAGGCCGCCGGCCGCGACCGGGTCGAACTGCCTCGGATGCCGGCGGCCGGAGCGCTCTACCGTCGGGCGTTGCTCGGCGCGCTGCCCGGCCTGGGCGGCGGGCGGCGCGGCCCCGGCGTTCCGGGCGCCGAGTTGGCAGTGGGCGGGGTGAGCGTCGACCGGGCGCACCTGGCCGCCTACGACCGGGTCTGCGGGTTCCGGCTCACCGATCGTCTGCCGGGCACGTTTCCGCACGTCATGGGCTTCCCGCTGACCCTGCGGCTGATGACCGCGCCGGACTTTCCCTTTCCACTGATCGGTCTGGTGCACATCGGCAACCGGATCACCGTGCACCGCCCGATCACCGCCGACGAGACCCTCGACTTCACGACGTACGCCGAGAACCTGCGCCCGCACGACCGGGGGCGGCAGGTGGACGTGGTGCTGGTCGGCTCGGTCGCCGGCGAGAAGGTCTGGGAGGGTGTCTCGACGTACCTGGGTCGGGAGCGCAAGCCTGGCGGGGGCGACCGGAGTGGACGCACCGAGCCGCCGGCCGGCACGTCCCGCTGGCGGGTGGAGCCCCGGGTCGGCACGGAGTACGCGCGGGTGTCCGGGGACCACAACCCGATCCACACGTCCCGCCTCGGGGCGCGGCTCTTCGGCTTCCACCGGCCGATCGCGCACGGCATGTGGAGCAAGGCGCGCTGCCTGGCCGCACTGGAGAACCGGCTGCCGGACGCCTACACCGTCGAGGTCGCCTTCAAGCTTCCCGTCCCGCTTCCGAGCACCGTGAGCTTCGCTCTCCTGCCGGACGGCGGGTTCGCCCTGCACGACTCGCGCGGCCGACCGCACCTGGCGGGTCTGGTGCGCTGATGGGAACCCCTCTTGGCAGGGGCGCTCGCATGCGCTAGGTTGTTCTCACAGCGAGATGTTCTCAGAATGAGAGAGACGCGATGAACGAGCAGGAGTTCCTGGCCGCGTACGACCCCCGGGCCTATCCGTCGGTCGCGGTGACGGTCGACGTGGTGACGCTGACCATCCGCGACGACGCGCTGCACCTGCTGCTGATCCGGCGCGGCCAGGCACCCTTCGAGGGGCACTGGGCGCTGCCCGGTGGGTTCGTCCACCCCGACGAAGACCTGACCGCTGGCGCCCGACGCGAGCTGGCCGAGGAGACCGGGCTCGGCGGCGAGGGGCTGCGCCGCGTACACCTGGAGCAGTTGGGCAGCTACGGCGCGCCCGACCGCGACCCGCGGATGCGGGTCGTCTCGATCGCCCACCTCGCGTTCGCCCCCGACCTGCCGGACCCGGCCGCCGGCACCGACGCCGACGAGGCGATCTGGCTGCCGGTGACCGCGCTGACCAGCCGGCAGCTCGCCTTCGACCACGGCCGGATCATCGACGACGCGCTGGAACGGGCCCGGTCCAAGCTGGAATACACGCCGCTCGCCACGCGCTTCCTCGCCGCCGAGTTCACGATCAGCGAGCTGCGCGCCGTCTACGAGACGGTCTGGGGTCACCCGCTGCACGCCGGCAACTTCCACCGCAAGGTGCTCTCCGTGCCGGGCTTCGTGGAGAGCACCGGCGCCAGCACCGAGCGCGGCGGCGCCCGAGGCGGCCCCCGCGCCCGGCTCTACCGCGCCGGCGACGCCCGACTGCTGCACCCGGCTCTGCTGCGCCCCGCCCGCGAGGAGACGGTGCGATGAGGACGGCGGCGGCCATCGACCTGGTCGCGGCGGCCCGCACCGACGCCGACCTGTTCGGCACGGACCAGCCGGCCCGGCGTTACCGCGAGCTGGTCGCGGCCCTGCACCCCGACCGCCTGCCGGCCGACCCGGCGGTACGCGCCGAGGCAGTCGACGCGTTCATCCATGTCACCACCCGGTGGCAGGCCCGGCAGGTCACCGTTCTCGGCGACTACCGGCTCCGCGCGCCGGCCCACTCGGGTGACCTGGCCGACCTCTACGACGTCGGCGACGGCCGGCTGCTCAAGCTCCCCCGGCGGCCCGCCGACAACGACCTGATGGCCCGTGAGGCACACGCCCTGCACACCATCGCCGAGCGCGGCGACCCGCGCTACCTGCCGTACGTGCCCCGGCTCGTCGACGAGTTCCCGCACCGCGACGCCGCGACCGGCGCCGAACGGCGGATCAACGTGCTCGCCACCGAGCCCGGCCTGCATGACCTCGACGAGGTGCGGCGCGCGTACCCCGACGGGTTGGACGCCCGCGACGTGGCCTGGATGTGGCGGCGGCTGCTGGTGGCGCTCGGCCTGGCCCACAGCGCCGGCATCGTGCACGGCGCGGTCCTGCCGCGACACGTGCTGATCGAGCCGGCCGCCCACGGCGTGGTGCTCATCGACTGGTGCTTCTCCGCCCCGATCGGCACCACTATCCCGGCGATGGTGCCCGGCCAGGAGGACTGGTATCCGCCCGAGGTCTTCCGGAAGAGGCCCTGTGGGCCGGGCACCGACATCTGGATGGCCACTCGCTGCATGACCTGGCTGCTGAACCGCCACGCGCCGCGCGAGCTGCTCACCTTCGCCCAGGGCTGCCGGCACCGCTTTCTCGCCGACCGGCCCGACGACGCCTGGCGCCTGCTGCGCGAATTCGACCAGGTGCTGGACCGGCTCTACGGGCCACGCACCTTCCGACCCTTCACCCTCACCCCCTAAGGAGAGCTGTCATGGGCAGTGGAATCTGGTCCACCGACGTGTACGACGCCGCCGACCGCTACCGCCGGTCCACCGGCAAGAGCGCCTTCTCCTACAGCGACAGCGGGGCGCGCACCGTGCACACCGCGCTCGACCCCCGCGACGGGATGCGCGAGAGCCGCGACTCCGACGAGCACCCCCGGTCGACGCCCGTCGCCGTGCTCTTCGACGTGACCGGCTCGATGCTCAAGGTGCCGCGTGTCCTGCAGACCAAGCTGCCGCAGCTGCTCGGGCTGCTGCAACGGCAGGGGTACGCCAGCGACCCGCAGATCATGTTCGGCGCGATCGGCGACGCCACCTGCGACCGGGTGCCGTTGCAGGTGGGCCAGTTCGAGTCGGACAACCGGATGGACGACGACCTCGGCCGGATCGTCCTCGAAGGCGGGGGAGGCGGGCAGATGAGCGAGTCGTACGAGCTGGCCATGTACTTCATGGCCCGGCACACCGCCACCGACAACTGGGAGAAGCGCGGCCGGCGCGGCTACCTGTTCATCATCGGCGACGAGCTGGCGTACCCCCAGGTGAAGGCCCGTGAGGTGGCCCGTCTGATGGGCGACGACCTGACCGAGGACGTGCCGCTGCGGCAGATCTTCGACGAGGTGACCCGCCGCTGGGACACCTACTTCCTGCTCCCCGCCGGCAGCCACTACGCCGGCAACGCCAAGGTGCTCGACTTCTGGCGGGGCCTGCTCGGGCAGAACGCCGTGGTGCTCGACGACCTCGACGCCGTCTGCGAGACCATCGCGCTCACCATCGGCCTCGGCGAGCAGGCCATCGACCTGGACGAGGGCCTGCGCCACCTGGACCACGCCGGTTCCAGCGCCACCGGCACCGTCTCGAAGGCACTGGCCCGCCTCGGCCGGGGACGGCGGGCCGAGGTGTCGACGCTGCCCGCGTTCACCGACACCACCGGTGGGGTGACCCGGCTGTGAACCACGTGGCGGTGGTCGACCTCGGCTACGGGGACGCCGGCAAGGGCACGGTGGTGGACTGGCTCTGCGCCACGCGACCCGTGCACACGGTGGTCCGCTTCAACGGGGGCGCGCAGGCGGCGCACAACGTCGTGCTGCGCGACGGGCGGCACCACACGTTCGCGCAGTTCGGCGCCGGCACGTTCCATCCCGGTGTGCGTACGCACCTGTCGCGGCACGTCGTGGTGGATCCGCTGGCGCTGGCCGCCGAGGCCGACCATCTCGCCACGGTCGGGGTGACCGACGCGCTCGACCGACTCACCGTCGACTCCGACGCGCTGCTCGCCACCCCGTACCACCGGGCCGCCAACCAGGCCCGGGAGATCGCCCGGGGAGCCGACCGGCACGGCTCCTGCGGGCTGGGGGTGGGCGAGACCGTCGCGTACGGTCTCGCCCACCCGGACGACGCGCCCCGGGTCGCCGACTGCCGCAGCCCAACGCTGCTGCGTCGCCGGCTGACCGCCCTGCGGGAGCGGCTGACCGCCGAGCTCGGCCCACTGGACGCGCCACCGATCGAGGACTGCCTGCCCGCGTTCACCGGGTTCGCCGGGCGGGTCGCGATCGTCGACGGGAGCTGGCTCACCGGGGCGCTGCGCGCGGGGACCTGCGTCTTCGAGGGCGCGCAGGGGGTGCTGCTCGACGAGTGGCACGGCTTCCACCCGTACACGACGTGGAGCACCACCACGTTCGCCAACGCCGACAGCCTGCTCACCGAGGCGGGGCAGCCCCGCGCGACCCGGATCGGGGTGCTCCGGCTGGTCACCACCCGGCACGGGGCGGGCCCGCTGGTGACCGAGGACCCAACCCTGCCGCTGGCCGATCCACACAACCCGACGAACCCGTGGCAGGGCCGGTTCCGGTTCGGCCACTTCGACGCGGTCGCCCACCGGTACGCCCTCGCCGTGGCCGGTGGGGTCGACGGCCTGGCCCTGACCCACCTCGACCTCGCCGGCCCCGAGCTGCGGATCTGCCGCCGCTACGACACCACCGACCGGCTCACCCCGGGCCCACCCGGTGACCTGGACCGGCAGGCCGCGCTCACCGCCCGCCTGCTGCGCTCCCGCCCGCTCTACGACGACCCGCCCGCGGACTGGGCGGAGGCGGTGTCCGCGGAGCTGGGCGCGCGGGTGGTGCTGACCTCGCACGGCCCCACCGCCGACGACAAGACCCCGCACGGTCCGCTGCTCGCCCCGCCCGCCCTGGTCCGCGCGGCCTGACGCGCAGGACCGGAGGAGGTGATCCGCCGACTCGGCCACCGGGCGGGTCGCACCCGGCGAGCATGGGGGCATGGACTCCGCGCTCGACCTGCTCCGACAGCTGGTCACCTCACCATGGGTGTACCTGCTGATCTTCGGGCTCACGGCGGTCGACGCGTTCTTCCCGGCCGTACCCGGCGAGGCGGCCGTCATCACCGCCGCCGTGCTCTCCACCAGCGGCAACCCCAACCTGGCGCCGGTGATCGTCGCCGCCGCCGTGGGCGCGTGCGTCGGCGACCACGTGTCGTACGCCATCGGACGTGGTGGTGGCGCGAACCGGCTCGCCGGGTTTCCCGACGGCAGCCGCCGACAGGCCAGCTCCGAGTGGGCCCGGCGCGCGCTGAACCGGCGCGGCGGGCTGATCCTGACCACCTCCCGCTACCTGCCGGGCGGTCGGACCGCGGTCACCCTCACCATGGGCGCCGTGCGGTATCCCCGCCGGTCGTTCCTTCTCTACGACGCGATCGCGACGGTCACCTGGGCCCTGTACTGCGGGCTGCTCGGCTACTTCGGTGGGCTGGCCTTCGAGCGCCACCCCGTCAAGGGCGTCCTCGCTGGGATCGGCCTCTCGGTGATCGTCACGCTGGGCATCGAGGGCGTCCGGTGGCTGCGGCGCCGGGCGCACCGCCGCGCCGCCGCCCGCCACTGACCGGCCCGGACCGGCCTGCCACCCGTCACAGCAGGTCAGCGTCGTGCACCAGGATGGCCAGCTGCACCCGGTTGCCCGCCTGGAGTTTCGCCAGCGCCCGACCGAGGGCCGGCGCCGGTGACCGCGCCGCTGCGTCGGACCCCGGTGCGGTGACCGGTCAGTCGACCGGTGGACGCCAGGTCGCGCCGTGCAGGAGCTGGGCGGCGCCGAGCCAGGCCACGTTCATCATCCGGGTGGCCGTCTTCTCCGGGTCGGCGTCCGGGTGGTCCGCGAGCCAGTCGGCCAGCGACTCGGTCGCGCCGACCAGGGCGTACGCGACGACCTCCAGGTCGACGGCGGTGATCTCACGGCCCTCGGCTCGCAGCGCGTGGTCGAGCATCCCGGCGACCACCTCGACCAGCCGGGCCCGCATCGCGGCCAGCTCCCCGGCGAACGGCTGCTCGCCCCGGGCCTGCCGGTAGAGCACCGCCCAGCCGTCCCGGTATGCGCCCACGAAGCCGAAGAACGCCCTCAACCCACGCCAGAGCCGCTCGTCGGCCGGCAGGTCGGGGGCGGCGGCTCCCGCGATGGCCTGCATCATCCGGGTGCCCTCCCGGTGCAGGCAGGCGACGAAGAGCTCCTCCTTGGTGCCGAGGTACGCGTACACCATGGGCTTGGAGATGCCGGCGTCCTCCGCGATCTCGTCCATGCTGGCGGCGTGGAAGCCGCGACGGGAGAAGACCTTCACGGCCGCGTCGAGCATCTGCTGCTCGCGGACGGCGCGTGGCAGGCGCTTGAAGGCGGGGACGGTGGACACCTTGCGAGCATACCTACTCGTGCGTAGGGTTACGCACGAGTAGTCAAATCTTCCGGAAGGCACACACCTGATGACTGACTTCGACCCGGCCACCTTCGCCAACGTTGGCCCCAAGGAGTTCGCCCAGCTGGTCAAGTCCACCCCGGACGACAAGATCGCTCAGGTGATGTCCGGTGACATGCGCGACAAGGTCCTGGGCGAGGTGTTCGGCCGGATGCCGTCGCTGTTCCGCGCGGACCGGGCCGGCTCGACCAACGCGGTCATCCACTGGGTCATCACCGGTCGCCCCGACGGCGGCAGCGACACCTACGAGGTGGTCATCGCCGACGGCGCGTGCGTCGTGAACGAGACCCCGCAGCACGACCCGAAGCTGAGCCTCACCATGGGTCCGGTCGAGTTCCTGAAGATCGTCTCCGGTGGCGCCAACCCGGTGATGATGTTCATGACCGGCAAGCTGAAGGCAAAGGGCGACCTCGGCCTCGCCGCCAACATCGCCAACCTGTTCGACATCCCCAAGGCCTGACATGGCTGAGTTCTCGCTTGACCTGAATGAGGAACAGCGGGATCTACGCGACTGGGTGCACGGCTTCGCCGCCGAGGTCGTGCGCCCGGCCGCCGCCGAGTGGGACGAGCGCGAGGACACCCCGTGGCCGGTGATCCAGGAAGCCGCCAAGGTCGGCCTTTACGGCTTTGAGTTCCTCGCCACCTGCTGGGCCGACCCGACCGGGCTCTCCCTGCCGATCGCCAGCGAGGAACTCTTCTGGGGTGACGCCGGCATCGGCCTCTCCATCTTCGGCACCTCACTCGCCGTCGCTGCCATCTACGGCGCCGGCACCCCCGACCAGATGGTCGAGTGGGTGCCACAGTGCTTCGGCGACGTCGACTCACCGGCCGTCGCCGCGTTCTGCACCAGCGAACCCGAGGCCGGCTCCGACGTCGGCGCGATGCGCACCCGGGCCGTCTACGACGAGGCCACCGACGAGTGGGTGCTCAACGGCCAGAAGGCGTACGCCACCAACGGCGGGATCGCCGGCGTGCACGTGGTCACCGCCTCCGTCGACCCCACCCTCGGCTCCCGAGGCCAGGCGGCGTTCGTCGTACCGCCGGGCACCCCCGGCCTGGCCGCCACCCGCAAGCTGCGCAAACTCGGCCTCCGCGCGTCACACACCGCCGACGTCTTCCTCGACGACGTACGCGTGCCCGGCCGCTGCCTGCTCGGCGGGCGGGACGCCCTGCTGGAACGCCTCGACCGGGCCCGCTCCGGTCAGCGGGTCACCGGACAGGCCGCGATGCGCACGTTCGAGCTGTCCCGACCCACGGTCGGCGCGCAGGCGCTCGGCGTGGCCCGGGCCGCCTACGAGTACGCCCTGGACTACGCCAAGGAACGGGTCCAGTTCGGACGACCCATCATCGAGAACCAGGCGGTCGCGTTCGCGCTGGCCGACATGCGGATGGAAATCGACGCGGCACGGCTGCTCGTCTGGCGCGCCTCGTGGATGGGCCGCAACAACCGCCCGTTCACCGCGGGCGAGGGCTCGATGTCCAAACTCAAGGCCGGCGAGGTGGCGGTGTCGGTCACCGAGAAGGCGGTGCAGTTGCTCGGCGGGGCCGGCTTCCTGCGCGACCACCCGGTCGAGCGCTGGTACCGGGACGCCAAGATCTACACCATCTTCGAGGGCACCTCGGAAATCCAACGACTGGTGATCTCCCGAGCCATCTCCGGGATGCAGATCCGCTGACCGCCGCCGGCCCGGCGCCTCTTCAAGGGGGTCGGGCCGACGGTGGCCCGGACTCCACGATCTGTGCCGTCTTCGTCACCCCGCGCCGACGCCAACTGGGCCTTCAGCCGCCCCCAGTGCATGATCAAGGAAGAAGCCCTGATGGACGGGCAGGCCACTGCCCCGTCCGCGCACCACCCCTAGGAGGTCTGCGGCATGGACCTGCCGTTCACCGTCGCCACCCTGACCCGTCGCGGACTGCTCACCCCCGGCAACCCGGTCCGAGTCGCCGCGCAACTCAACGCCCTGCGTACCTGGGGGTGGAGCCTGGCTGGCGAATTGCGCCAGGCGGCCGCCCGGGATCCCGGCCGGACGGCGGTCATCGACGAGGACGGCGTCGAGCTGACCTACCACGACCTGCTCGACCGGGCCGAACGGATGGCCAGGTCGATGCGGGCCGGGCACGGCGTACAGGCCGGCGACCGGATCGGCGTGCTCTGCCGCAACCACCACGGGCTGATCGAGACGATCGTTGCCGCCACCCTGCTCGGCGTCGACGCGGTGCTGGTCAACACCGGGCTCTCCGCGGCCCAGCTCGGCACCATCGCCGAGGAGCAACAGCTGCGGCTGCTGGTGCACGACGACGAGTTCGCCGAGCGGGTCCTCGGCCTCCCCGCCGAGCTGCCCCGGCTCGACGAACGCGCCCGCGAGGAGCTGGTGGCCGGCGCACTGCCGGGCGACCTGCGCCCGCCGGAGCAGGACGGCCGGATCATCGTGCTCACATCCGGCACCACCGGTACGCCCAAGGGCGCCCGTCGTCGCACGCCCAAAGGCTTCGGCCCGCTGGTGTCCATCATCGGCCGCATCCCGCTGCACACCAGGACCCGGGTGATGATCGCCGCACCGATCTTCCACACCTGGGGATTCGCCGCCCTCCAGGTCTGCCTGGCCCTGCGGGCCACCATCGTGCTGCACCGACGCTTCGACCCGGCCGCCACACTCTCCGCCCTGACCGCCAACCGCTGCGACGCGCTGTTCGCCGTACCCGTGATGGTGCAGCGACTGATGGAGGTGCCCCCGCCGGACCCGCGCCCCCCGCTCAAGGTCGTCGCGGTCAGCGGCTCCGCCCTGCCCGGCGGGCTGGCACCGAAGTTCATGGATGCCTATGGCGACGTCCTGTACAACCTCTACGGCTCCACCGAGGTCTCCTGGGCGTCCATCGCCGGCCCGCAGGACCTGCGCCAGGCACCCACCACCGCCGGTCGGCCACCGCACGGCACCCGGCTGGAAATGCTCGACGACGACGGCCAGCCGGTGCCGACCGGACGGGTCGGGCGGATCTTCGTCGGCAACGAGATGCTCTTCGAGGGCTACACCTCCGGTACCAGCCGGGAAACCCGCGACGGTCTGCTCGACACCGGCGACCTCGGCCGGCTCAACGCCGACGGGCTGCTCTTCGTCGACGGACGGGCCGACGACATGATCGTCTCCGGTGGTGAGAACGTCTTCCCCTCCGAAGTGGAGGATCTGCTCGCCCAACTGCCGCAGGTCCGCGAAGTGGCCGTGATCGGCGTACCCGACCCCGAGTACGGCCAGCGCCTGTCCGCGTTCCTCGCCCTGCACCCCGACGAGACGCTCGATCCCGATGCGGTACGCGAGTACGTCCGGCGCTATCTCGCGCGCTTCAGCGTCCCCCGGGACGTGATCTTCGTGAAATACCTGCCCCGAAACGCCACCGGCAAGGTGCTCACCCGCGAACTGCGCCGCTACTTCGGCTGAGGTGCCGCTCAGCCGTCTGCCCGGCGGCTGCTCAGCCCGGAATCGTGATCCGGCCGTCGATGGCGGCGGCGGCGATGTCGGTGCGGTGCTGCGAGCCGGCCAACTCCACCCCGTCCACCAGCGCGTACGCGGCGTCCCGCGCGGCGGCCAGGTCGGAGCCGGTGGCCGTACCGCAGAGGACCCTGCCGCCGGCGGAGAGCAACGCGCCGTCGCTGGCCCGGCGGGCGGTGCCCGCGTGGATGATGCCCGGCCGGTCCGCGCCGGTGATGACGTCGCCGGTACGCGGCGCGGCCGGATAGCCAGCGGAGGCGAGCACCACTGTGACAGCGCTGCCGTCCCGCCATTGCAGCGGCGGATGCTCGGTCAGCGTGCCGGTGGCCGACGCGTGCAGCAGCCCGCCCAGCGGGGTCTCCAGCAACGCGAGCACCACCTGGGTCTCGGGGTCACCGAAGCGCGCATTGAACTCGATCACCCGGGGGCCGGCAGCAGTGATCGCGAGCCCGACATAGAGCAGACCAGCAAACGGGGTGCCCCGGCGGCGCATCTCCGCGAGCGTCGGGTGGACCACGTCGCGCATGACGTCGTCGACCAGGCCGGGAGGTGCCCAGGCCAGCGGCGCGTACGCCCCCATGCCCCCGGTGTTCGGCCCCGTGTCGCCGTCGCCGAGGCGCTTGAAGTCCTGAGCCGGCAGCAGCGGCAGCGCCGCCTCACCGTCGGTCACCACGAAGAGGCTGACCTCCGGGCCGTCGAGGAACTCCTCGACCACGACCCGTCCACACTCGTTCGCGTGGGCCAACGCGGCGGACCGGTCGTCGGTCACCACCACGCCCTTGCCTGCGGCGAGTCCGTCGTCCTTCACCACGTACGGGGCACCGAACTCGTCCAGCGCCCGAGCGGTGCTCTCCTCGTCCGTGCAGACGTACGCCCGAGCGGTCGGTACGCCGGCGGCGGTCATCACGTCCTTGGCGAACGCCTTTGAGCCCTCCAGCTGCGCGGCAGCACCGGATGGACCGAAGACGCCGATCCCCTTGGCGCGGACAGCATCGGCAACCCCGGCGACCAGCGGCGCCTCCGGCCCGATCACCACCAGGTCAGCGGCAGTCTCCACGGCCAGAGCCGCTACGGCGTCCGGATCGGAAGCGTTCACCGTCCGCAGCTCAGCCACCGAGGCGATCCCCGGATTGCCAGGTGCGGCAACAACCGCGGAAACAGCCGGATCCGCCACCAACCCGAGGGCGAGCGCATGCTCCCGCCCACCACCACCAACCAAAAGAACCCGCACGACCGAGATTCTACTGTCCCCCACCCGAACCCCGGTCGACCGCCGCCATGCGCCCCCACCCCACCACCGCCACCCCCCACCGCCGTTCCGCCGCCGCCGTCGGTGATCAAGAGGTTTGCGTCAGAAATAGGCCGTTGCCTGACGCAAACCTCTTGGTCACCGTCGCGGTTGTCGGGCAGCGGCAATCGCTTGGCGGACCGTGTGGGGTATGTAGGTGGGGTGCAGGGTGTCCTGCCAGGTGAAGCGGAGGATGGTCCAGCCAGCGTTGACCAGGCGATTCTGGCGACGACGATCGGCAAAGGCCGCCGCCAAAGTGCCGTGCGCGTCGCGACCATCCGCTTCGGCGATCACTCTGGGGCCGCGCCAACCCAGATCGCCAATGCCGAGCAGGTATCCGTCTTCGTCACGTACTTCCAGCTGGAGGGTGTCTGGCGGAACGCGCCCGTCAATGCATCGCAGTCGGCTACGCGTCTCCAGCGGCGACTGAGCCCGTCCGTCCGCTTCGGCCAGGTAGGAGCGGGCCGCAACCGCACCTCGCCGCCCCCGGATGAGTCTCTGGATCGCCGCGAGTTCCGCTGGATCGATACGACGCTGGTTCAGCGCCGAATCGAGGACCGAGACCGCGGGATACCGATCAACCCGCAGAACGACATCCGAGACGGTGCGGAGTGGAGATGTCGTCCGGATGCCAGCAACCTCACCGATGTCGTCAGGACCGACGGTCATTTGATGCACGGTCAGCCATGGCGCCAGAGCGCGCTGGGGCCGGGGCCGGCCGGACGGCACCGAGACGTGGACCTGCGGGGCCCGCCAGAGGCCTGCGATCCCGTGCAACTCCAGCGCAGTGTCCAGAACAGCGAAGGCACCTGGGCCGAGGCTGACGACTGCGGCGCGGATCCGCGCACGACGCCGTGTCGATTCACTCAGCTCGGCGTCCGGCACGAAGCAGCCGCGCAGAATCCGTCGCCAACTGCCGGAACGGTGCAGCTGTCGGACCTGGTCCCTGGTAAGGCCGGCGCGCAACGCCTGGCCCAGGGTGATCATCCCGTCCTGCCTGGCCGCGATATGACGAAGAAGCTGGTGTGGTCCCACCCCCACACCCTGCCCACCCACCCGATGCGACCGAAGCCCTTGTGGATAACCCTCGCAGTCCTGTGGATAACCGCCGATCAGCCCCGGTGATCAAGAGGTTTCCGTCAATTTCACACGGATTCCTGACGCAAACTTCTTGATCACCGGGGTCGAGGGGGGGCGCGAAGCAAGGTCCGGGGTTAGGGGAGGAGGGGGTGGAGGACCACGTTTTCGTCCCGGCCTGGGCCTACGCCTACGACGCTCACCTTGGCGTTGCAGAGTTCCTCTACCCGGGCGATGTAGCGGCGGGCATTCTCCGGCAGGTCGGCGGCCGTCCGCGCCTTGGTGATGTCTTCCCACCAGCCGTCGAGCTCCTCGTAGACGGGCTTGGCGTGGTGGAAGTCCGTCTGGCTCATCGGCATGTCGTCGACCCGGACGCCGTTGATCTCGTAGCCGACGCAGATCGGCACCTTGGGCATGCCGGTGAGCACGTCCAGCTTGGTGATGACCAGGTCGGTGACACCGTTGAGGCGGCAGGCGTACCGGGCCACGACCGCGTCGAACCACCCGCACCGGCGCTCCCGCCCGGTGGTCGTGCCGTACTCCGCGCCGATCTTGCGCAGGTGGTCACCGTTGGCGTCGAACAACTCGGTCGGGAACGGTCCCGCGCCGACCCGGGTGGTGTACGCCTTGCTCACCGCGATGACCTTGCTGATCGCGGTCGGCGGGATGCCGGCACCCACACAGGCACCACCGGCGGTCGGGTTCGACGAGGTCACGAAGGGGTACGTGCCGTGGTCCATGTCGAGCATGGTGGCCTGGGCACCCTCCAGCAGGACCGTCTCGTCCCGGTCCAGTGCGTCCCACAGCATCGCCCGGGTCTCCGCGATGTACGGCTTGAGCCGCTCCGCGTACGCCAGGTACTCCTCGACGGTCGCCTCAAGGTCGATCGCCTTGCGGTTGTAGACCTTGAACAGGATCTGGCTCTTCTCGCGCAGCGCGAGTTCCAGCTTCTTGCGCAGGATGCCCGGGTCGAGCAGGTCCTGGAGGCGGATGCCGATCCGGGCGACCTTGTCGCCGTACGCCGGGCCGATGCCCCGGCCGGTGGTGCCGATCCGGGACGAGCCGAGGTAGCGCTCGATCACCCGGTCCAGCGCCCGGTGGTGCGGCATGATCAGGTGCGCGTCACCGGAGATCCGCAGTCGGGACACGTCGACGCCGCGCTCGGCCAGGCCGTCGATCTCGGCGAGCAGCACCTTCGGGTCGACCACCACACCGTTGCCGATGACGATCATCGCGTTCGGCGAGAGCGCTCCAGACGGCATCAGGTGCAGCGCGTACTTCTGGCCGTCCGGGGTGATCACCGTGTGGCCGGCGTTGTTGCCGCCGGAGTAGCGCACGACGTAGTCGACCCGCTCACCCAGCAGGTCGGTAACCTTGCCCTTGCCCTCGTCGCCCCACTGAGCGCCGAGGAGCACGATCGCTGGCATCTTTTCCGCCTCCAGAAGGCTCGGGTGCCAGGTGGCGACCGGTTGGCGAGCCCGGGGTGTCAGGTTAACAAGTAATGACGGCGCGGCCGGCAGGGGTCGCGTCGAGAGGCAGGAGGCTCCTTCCGTGTACGACGTGGTGCTGCTCACCCTCGGTTCGGAGCGGGACGCTCCCGGGGGCTGTGGCAGCGGCGGGGCCTGCTGCGGCGGTGCGGCCGAGACCGCCACCGACCCGACGAGCCAGACCGACAACGGCCAGACCGACACCAGCTCGACGAGCCAGACCGAGACCGGCCAGGCCGACACCGACCAGGCCGACGCCAGTCAGGCACCCCGGGCTGAGGCCGGCGGTGACACCGAGCGGTGCGCCACCGAGCGGCCACGGGTGCCGGTGCTGGCCTGTGCCGACGCGCTGAACGCCCGAGGCGCCCGGGTGGAGATGGTCACCGCCCGCTCGGACGCGGAGATCGACGCGGTGCTGGCGCGTCTCGACGGCCCGGCACGCCCAGACGGGCTCACCTGGCCGGACCCGGACGGCAAGACCCGGCTGGTCGTCGCGACGGCCAACGACGGGCAGTTGCGCGCCGTGCTGCGCCGGCTGGTCCGGCGGTACGCCCCGGCGCCGAGCAAGCGCCCAGCGGATCTGCCCGGCAACCGGACTCTGCCCGACCTGCCGCCGGTGGGCGTACTCCCGCTCGACCCGGCCCGTGGCGGCACCCACCGCGACCTGGCCGCGCAGCTCGGGCTGCCCCGTGACCCGGCGGTGGTGGCCGCCGCGGTGTTGGACGGCACGCCGCGCCGACTGGACCTGCTGCGCAACGACGGTGGTTCGGTGACGCTGGACGGTGCGTTGCTCGGTGCCGCCGACGACGCCGGGCGGCCGCTGCACTGGCGGGCTCGGGTGGAGGTCGACGACGCCATCCTCACCGACGGTGACGAGCCGCTGCTGGCCTGCGCGGTCGCCAACGCCGGCGGCTACGCGACGCTCGACGACGTCACGCTGCTGACCGCACCGGACCCGGCCGACGGTCAGGTCGAGGTCGCGGTTGCCGTGCCGGTGGTCGTCCGCTCGGCGTTCGGCCGCAAACGGGTACGTCTCGAAGTTCGGCGGGCCCGTGGCCGGGCGGTTTCGGTGCTGCCCAGGGAGGGGAAGGTGCCGTACCTCGACGATGGTGTCGAGGGCGAGCTGACCCGGAAGCGTTCCTGGTGGGTCGAGCCGGGTGCCTGGGCGGTCTGGTCGATCTGACGTCGACGGCGCGGAGCGGCCGACCTCGGCTGCGCCGCCCGCCCCTCGTGGGCGGATGCGCCTATCCTCGCAGGAGGACTGGGGAGGGCCCTAATGGACGAGAACGCCGACCGGGCGCAGGTGCACGGCCAGCAGCCGGTGCCGGAGCGGGACATCGAACCACTCTGGCCACCGGATCCGACCGACCGGGGCGCGGGGACCGTCGTACCGCCCTGGGCGGCGGTCGCCGAGCAGCGGGGCGCGCCGTCGTCGGCCGCGCCCGGGCCGGTTACGCCACCGGTGGCGGCGCCGCCGATCAACCGGCCGCCGGTCCCCGGACAGCTGGGCGCGGCCCCGCTGCCGCCACCCTCGCCGTCCGACTACCCGTCGCTGAGCGGTGCCGTTCCGGCGCCCGGGGGTTGGGGCGCTGGCGGCCCGGCCGGCGGAGGATCGGGCTGGGGGCCGCCGCAGCCGAGTTGGCCACCAGCGGCCGCTCCGGCCGCCGCGGCGACACCGCCCGGTCCACCGGCGATGAGCACGCCGCCGGCGATGAGCACGCCGCCGGCGGGCAACGCTCCGGCGGGCAACGGCGTCCCGGGCGGCACTGGGGTTCCTCCGGCACCGAACACCGCCTTCGGGCCGACGGACAGCCGACCCGAGGGGGCGAGCACCGCAGCCGGCGCGACGCAGGCGCAGCCGGGTGACCGCGGTACGGCCGCCGTCCCCGCCCCGCCGGTCAACCCGGGCGGTGTCGACCTGGACCTGCCGTTCACCCTGGACAACCCCACCGCAGGTGCCCCGCCCACCGGCCGCGCCACCGTGCCAGAGCCCACCGGCCGCACCGCCGCGGCAGAGCCCACCAGCCGCACCACTGCGGCAGAGCCCACCAGCCGCACCGCCGGGGCAGAGCCCACTGCTGCGGGCCCCGCCCCGGCAGCTCCTGCGACGCCGGAGTCCGCGACGGCCGGACCAGCGCCGCAGGCTGGCGGGACCGGCGAGGACGGGCCCGCTGGTGGAGCGGCACGGCCGGCCAGCGAGTCGCCGTGGGCGTATCCGCCGCAACGGCCGGCCGGCGCAGCCGCACCGACCCACGACGAGGGCGCAACCGCGACGCCCCCGATCCCGGCCCCGCCGCAGCCGCACTCCGCCGTCCCGCAGGCCGGCTCCGGGCAGGCCGGTCAGTCTGGCCAAGCCGGCCAGGCGTTCAACCCGGCGATTCCCGGTCAGGCCGGCCCGACGCCGATCCCGCCTCCACCCGACCTGACGCAGTTCAGCAACCTGCCGCCGCAGGTTCCCCAGCAGGCCGCACCGCCCGGGCCGTTCCCGCCGTCCCCTGGCTGGTACCCCCCGCCGTGGCAGCAGGGCCCGCCCGGCGTACCTCCTGGTCAGCCTTACCAGGAGGCCGAGGGGGTGGCCCAGGTGCCGACCACCGGATACCCGGACGCGAGCTGGACGCCGGAGTCTACGGCGGTGCCGACCGCCGAGGACTTCAGCAAGCGTCGACAGGTCCGGCCCGCCGACCCGGTGGCGACCATGGGCGTACGCGCGGTGGTCAACAAGATGGGGCTGCTCCGGCTCTCTCCCGGGCGGCACGAGCAGGAGCTCAAGCGGGACATCGAGATGGTGCGCCGCAACTTCGGCGGGCTGCGGCAGGTGACCGTGGTCAACCCGAAGGGCGGTGCCGGTAAGACGGTGGCCATCCTGCTGCTCGCGATGACGTTCGGTCAGAAGCGCGGTGGCTACGTGCTGGCGTGGGACAACAACGAGACCCAGGGCACCCTGGGGATGCGCGCCCAGCAGGACTTCCACTCCCGCACTGTGCGGGACATGCTGCGTGACCTCGGGCAGTTCCAGGGCGCGCACGGGCGGGTCGGCGACCTGTCGCAGTACGTGCGCTCGCAGGGCGAGGGGATGTTCGACGTCCTGGCCTCGGACGAGTCGGCCACGGGCGGCGAGATGTTGACCGCGGCCGCGTTCGCCGAGATCCGCGAGGTGGTCAGCCGGTTCTACAAACTGATCTTCGTGGACACCGGCAACAACGTGCGGGCGCAGAACTGGCAGGCCTCGATGGACGCCACCGACCAGTTGGTGGTCACCATGTCGGCCCGTAACGACTCGGCGGAGACGGCCGCCCGGATGCTCGACCACCTGGAGCAGAGTGGCCGGCAACGGCTGGTCCGCCAGGCGGTGACCGTCGTGTCGATGCCGCCGTCCCGCAAGGAGATCGACCTGCCGGCCATCCAGGAGCACTTCGCGGCCCGCACCCGGGCGGTGCTGCTGGCCCCGTACGAGCGGCTCATCGACACGGGTGAGCCGATCCGGTACGGCGGGCTCTCCTCGGCCACCCGGGACGCCTGGTTGAAGATCGCCGCCGCGGTCGCCGAAGGGCTGTGAGCCGCCGACGGCCGGCCCGATGTCGGGCCGGCCGTCGGATCGGGCTCAGTTGCTCGCGAGCGCGTCCGCCGCCGCCGGGTCGCAGTCACGCAGGAACTGCGCGCAGCGGGCTGCCTCGTCGGCCTCGCCGATCTCGTCCGCAGCTCGGGACAGCACGTAGAGGCAGCGGAGGAAGCCCCGGTTGGGCTCGTTCGACCACGGCACCGGGCCGTGCCCCTTCCACCCGCTGCGGCGCAGCTGGTCGAGGCCCCGGTGGTAGCCGGTGCGCGCGTAGGCGTACGCGGTCACGACCTGGCCCTGCGCGAAGGACCGGGCCGCGAGCTCCGCCCAGGCCGCGCTGTAGGTGGGAAAGCCGGCCGCCACGCTGGCGAACGCCTCATCGGTGCCGGCCTCCTCGGCGGCAGCCAGGGCGGCGTCGGCCTCGTTGTTCGCGGGCAGGCGGGTGGCCGGTGGCTCTGGCAAAAGGTTCTGCATCGCCCCATTCAACCCGCTGGACAGGGCGACACGCGAGCGGGTCGGCCGACACGTTCCGCTGAACGGCTGAGGAGTTGGTCACGCCTGCGGCCTATGCCGCTGCCAGGTGTTTTCCACTACAACTAATGGTCCGGAGCCTCCCCAGGAACCGGTAACGCAGGAGCCCGGTGGCCACGACCACCGGGCTCCTGTCGTTTCACCCCGGGCCCGAGGTTTGGCCGCACCCGCCGCGGGGGCAGGATGGCCGGGTGCCGACCCCACCTCCTGCGGACGTCATCGAGCCGCACCTGCACGCGGGCGAGATCCAGACCCGGGACGAGTTCGACCGCCAACTGGCCGCCGGCCAACTGAGCGGGCTGACCGTGCAGGGCCTGCGTCTCGACCTCGCACCGGTGCCCGACCTGACCGGCGTCGACGTCGCCGGCACCCTCTTCGTGGGCTGCCGCTTCGCGTCCCGGGATGTCGGCGCCGACCTGGTCCGACGCGGCGCCAACGTGGTGCCGCCGTTCTCGGGGCTGCCGTACCCGACCCAGCCGACACACCTCTACACCCCGGAGGAACTGGCCGAGGGGTTCGCCGAGGGTGGGTTCACCGGGATGTACGACACCCGGGTGTACGACCACTACCGGGCGCACGGCGGCGCGCTGCCGGACGTCAAGGAGGCGCTGGGTCAGCGGCTGCACGACCACGGCGTGGACAACGCGTTGGCCGACGCCACCCGCACCTGGCTGGTCGGGCACGGTCCGCAGTCGGTGGTGGGCATCATGGGTGGGCACGCGGTGCGGCGCGGCAGTCCCGCGTACCGGATGGCGGCAGTGCTGGGTTGGGAGCTGGCGCGGGCCGACCGCCTGGTGGTGACCGGCGGCGGTCCCGGGGTGATGGAGGCGGCGAACCTCGGCGCCTACCTGGCGGACCGGCCGGCGACCGACGTGACGGCGGCGATCGACCTGCTGGCCACCGCACCGGACTTCACCGACCACCACCTGTACACGGCCACCGCATTGACGGTCCGACAGCGGTACGCGAGCGTTCCCCGTCAGCGTGGCGACGACCTGGGCTGGGCGCGAGCCGGTGGGCTGGCCATCCCGACCTGGCTGTACGGGCACGAGCCGGCGAACCTGTTCGCCGGGCGGATTGCCAAGTACTTCTCCAACGCGATCCGGGAGGACACCATCCTGCGACTCGCCCGGGGCGGCATCGTCTTCGCGCCGGGGCGGGCGGGCACGGTGCAGGAGGTGTTCCAGGCGGCCACCAAGACCTACTACGGCACCGACGGGACCAGCGGCGCGTACATCTTCCTGGACCGCGCGTACTGGACAGTGGAGTTGCCGGTGGAGGCGCTGTTGCGTCCGCTGCTGGCCGCGTCCCCGTTCGGTGACCTGTCGGCGACGATCCACCTCACCGACGACGTACGCGAGGCCGTCCGCCTGCTCACCGCCTGAACGACGACGGCCGGCTCCCCGCGAGGGGAAGCCGGCCGTCGGTGGTACGTCGTTACTTGGTCATCGTGGTGCCGGTGGAGCGAAGGTGCTCGCACGCCTCGACGACCCGGGCGGCCAGGCCAGCCTCGGCGGCCTTGCCCCAGGCACGCGGGTCGTACTGCTTCTTGTTGCCGACCTCGCCGTCGATCTTCAGCACGCCGTCGTAGTTGCGCAGCATGTGGTCCACGACGGGCCGGGTGAAGGCGTACTGGGTGTCGGTGTCGATGTTCATCTTCACCACGCCGTAGTCCAGGGCCTCACGGATCTCGCTCAGCAGGGACCCCGAGCCGCCGTGGAAGACCAGGCTGAGCGGCTTGTCCTTGCCGTACTTGGCGCCGACGGCATCCTGGATCTGCTTGAGGATCTCCGGACGCAACTTGACGTTGCCCGGCTTGTAGACGCCGTGCACGTTGCCGAAGGTCAGCGCCGCCATGTAGCGGCCCTTCTCGCCCAGGCCGAGCGCCTCGACCATGGCCAGGCCGTCATCGGTGGTGGTGTAGAGCTTGTCGTTGATGGCGTTCTCGACGCCATCCTCCTCGCCACCGACGACACCGACCTCGATCTCAAGGACGATCTTGGCCTTGGCGGCCTCGTCGAGGAGCTGGGCGGCGATCTCCAGGTTCTCCGCGACCGGCACGGCCGAACCGTCCCACATGTGCGACTGGTACAGCGGCTCCTCGCCGCGCTTCACCCGCTCCTGCGAGATGCCCATCAGCGGACGCACGAACCCGTCCAGCTTGTCCTTCGGGCAGTGGTCGGTGTGCAGGGCGATGTTCACCGAGTACTTCTTGGCGACCTCGTGCGCGTACGCGGCGAACGCCACCGCGCCGGTGACCATGTCCTTGATCGACGGGCCGGAGAGGTACTCGGCGCCACCGGTGGAGACCTGGATGATGCCGTCGCTCTCCGCGTCGGCGAAGCCCTTGAGCGCCGCGTTCAGCGTCTGGGAGGAGGTCACGTTGATCGCGGGGTACGCGTACCGGCCAGCCTTGGCGCGGTCCAGCATCTCCGCGTAAGCCTCGGGGGAAGCGATGGGCATGTTGACGCTCCTTACTTACCACTCTCGGCCGTGCTGGCCGCTGTTGTTCATTTGTGCGCCGGACCGCGCTGTCCTCCGCCCGGCAGTATCCCGTAGGTGAGGTGCGCCGGAACAACCGACCCGGGTGTCAGCTGTTCACCGGCGGTCCAGGTTGTCCGGCACGATGACGCTGATCAGCCAGGTGACCACCGTCATCACGATGGCTCCCCAGAACGCGGCCCAGAAACCGTCCACCTGGAACGGCAGGTCGAGCCCGCGGGCGATCCGGTCGGTGAGCAGGAACAGCAGGGCGTTGACCACGAGCGCGAACAGGCCCAGGGTCAGCAGGTAGAACACGCAGCCGACGACCTTGATCAACGGCTTCAGCACGGCGTTGATCACGCCGAAGATCAGCGCCACCACGATCAGGGTGAGCGCGGTGTTGCCACCCGAGCGACCGTGCACGTCGACACCGGGCACGATCAGGGTGGTTATCCACAGAGCGACCGCGGTGATCGCCAGTCGAATGAGGAAGCCCACGGCACCATCCTGGCATCGGGTCGCGTCGTCGAGGGCTGATTCCGCCTACTCCGCTTCCGGGCGCGGCGCCGACGCAACCCGTACGGTGGGTGGGAACCGTGCCCCGAGACCCCGGGAGGGACGATGGGTCAGCCCGACGAGGACTTCATTCCCGGCGACCACCTCGCCCCGGACGAGCGCGACCCCGAGGCCGATTCGGCCGACGCGGTCGAGCAGGCCACGGTGGTCGGCCCCGCCGACGCCGACGGCGAGCCCCAGCGCGGCCTCGAGGTCGACGACTGGGACGCGATGGAGCAGGCCCGGGTGGTCACCGGTGACGAGGACGACTACCGCTGACCTCGCGGCAGGTCGCCATCACCGGGCGGGGTTGACCTGTTCGGGGTGACGGGCCACCCAGTCGCCGAGGCGATCCTCGCGCAGTGCGGTCAGGAACGCCGGGGCGAGCTTCGGGTCGGCCTGCACGAAGCGACTGGGCCCGGTGGGGTCGCCGACCGGCAGACTGAGCCCGACCGGGTCCACCGATCGCAGTGTCGGGACGAGCCGCATCAGGTCCAGCATGGTGGCCTGCCCCGGTGACACGGCGAGGTCCGGACCGACGGCCCCCAGCAGCTTGGCGAGTCGTACCGGATTCGTGAGCACACCCTGGTCGGAGGCCGAACGGACCAGCCCGGCGGCGAAGATCCGGGCGTTGCGGTCCCGGCCCTGACTGCCGTCGGGCAGCCCGTACCGCTGGCGGAGCAGGTCGACGGCGGCGGCACCGTCGAGGCGTTGGCACGCGGCCGGGAAGACCCGCCGGGTGTGGACCGACTGCACCCGCTCGGGCAGGCAGACCGGCACACCGCCAACCTCGTTGGTCAGCGTGCGCAGAGTCGAGTACGTCAACACCACACCCGTATCGATGCGGACGCCGGTCAGCTTCGCCACCGTCTGCCGGGTCAGCTCGTACCCCTTGGTCAGATCCGGTGGAGAGTGGCCCGCGCCGAACGGAAACGCCGCGTTCAGCTTGTCGGTGCCGTGGCCGGGGATCGGCACCTGCAGGTCGCGGGGCAGTGAGACCAGGTACGGGCGGCTGCGATCGGCCGGGATGTGCAGCAGCAGCACCGAGTCGGCCAACGGCGGGACGGACCCCCGGTTGTCGATGCCGACCAGCAGAACGTTCACCGCGCCCGTCGCCACCGGCCGATCCGTCGCGCCGATCAGGTCGGCGGCCTGCGGCTGCCCGGCGCGCTCCGGGGTGAACAGAGGCACCCCGATGCCCAGTACGCCGAGCACGGCCAAGGCCGTTCCGCCAGCCTGCCAGCGTCGGCGAAGCTGCCGCCGACGCGTCGCCAGCCGGTCGATCGCAACCCGCAGCGGGCCCGTCGGTGGTGTCAACGGCTCGTGCCGGGCGAAGGCGGCACGCAGGTCGTCCTCAATCATGTTCACGCCTCCACGTACTCGGCCCGGAGCGTGGCGAGGGCCCGGGAGATGGACGAACGTACGGTCCCGACGGCGCAGCCGAGGATGTCGGCGATCTCGGCGTCGGGCAGGTCCTCGTAGTAGCGCAGCACCAGGGCGGCCCGCTGCCGACGCGGCAGCCGGGACAGCCAGGACCAGATCTGGTCCCGGTCCACGGCGGACTGGGCGTGGTCGGTGGTCACCGGCACCGTCGCGTCGGGCTCTCCGCGCAGCAGCACCCGGCGAACCCAGGAGCCGCGCCGCCAGTCGACGTACTGGTTGGTGAGCATCCGGCGCACGTATCGCTCGGGTGAGTCCGCGCGGGCGACCCGACGCCAGTTGAGCTGGACCCGGACCATGGTTTCCTGAACCAGATCCTGGGCCTGGTGCGGATCGCCGGTCAGCATCACCGCGTACCGCAGCAACGGGGCCAGCCGCGTGTCCGCGAACTCCTCGTACGTCACTGCACCTCCCGGGGGCTCCTGCCTCAGATGACGGAAGCGGACCGACCGAACATTGCGGTGACTCTGATCAACCTTTTGGTTCGTCTTGCTCAGCGGGCGGCTTTGGGGGCTGCAGTCAGCCTTAGCGATTCCTTAAGATCCGCAGGCTCCACCTGATCCCCCAACTGGAGGAACCCCCCTCATGCTCACCCACTCCACCCGGCGTTGGCTCGCCGGACTGGGCGTAGCAGGCGCGTTCGTCGCCGCCGCCGCCAGCCCGGCCGTCGCCGCCCCGGAGGCGCCCATCGAACTGGGCGTCTACTTCAGCGACACCACAATTGCCGCGGGGTCCGAAGGCAAGATCGACTCTCCCCTCCTGTTCGCCTCCGAGCCGGTGGTGGTCGAAGGCCTCACTGTCACCTACGACTACCGGGACCTGAGCGGTGTCGTCCAGGTCAAGCCCGAATCGTCGAGCTTCGACTGCAAGTCGCCGGAGGCCGGTGTTCTGGTCTGCACCGACCCCTTCGAGATCGGTCTCGAGGAGTGGGCCTTCGGTGGCCTCTTCGAGGTTGCCCTGACGCCGGCCGCGAAGGCAGCCGACGGCGACACCGGCAACCTCAAGGTCACGGTCAGCGCCGAGGGTCTCGCTCCGGCCAGCCACACCGCCAAGCTGCGGATCGGCGAGGGCGTCGACCTGGCCGCCCCGGGCGAGGAAACCAACATCTCGTCCGCTCCTGGCGGCACGTTCAGCGCTCCGCTGACGCTCAGCAACGCTGGCAAGACCGCCGCCAAGGGAGCTGTCGCGGTCTTCGACCTGGACTACGCGATCCGCCCGGAGAAGCAGTACAGCAACTGCACCTACGAGGACGGTCACCTGCGGACCTGCGCCTTCGACGAGGTGACCGCCGCCGGCAATGCCCGCTCGGTTTCGCTGTCCTACGTGCTCGGCAAGGACACCTACGCGCCGGGCAGCGAGTACGGCTACTACAACTGGATGACGATCGCCGAGTTCGAGGACTTCAACGCGTACCTCCAGGCCGGGGGCATCTCGGTTGGGAAGCCCGGCAACGGTCCGGTCCTGAGCCTTCCGGAGGTCCCGTCCAAGATGGGGGCGCGCGGCTTCCAGGCTGACACCGACCCGATGAACAACTGGTCCGGCATGACCGTCAAGGTCACCGGCCAGAACGGCACGGACCTGGTGGCGGTCGGCGGCCAACTGACCGGCAAGGCCGGCGACGTGGTCACGGCCTCCGTCGGAGTCCGCAACGACGGCCCGGCCGCGCTGGACTTCGGCCGCTCGGGCACGCCGGTCACCAAGATCGACATTGCCGTTCCGGAGGGCACCACCGCAGTCGAGGTTCCCGAGTTCTGCGCGCCGCTCAACGGCGACGAGCAGGACTGGGAGAACGCCGGCAAGCCGGGCGCGAAGCTCTACCGCTGCTACCCGGACATCTTCATCGGTGTCGGTGAGAAGCAGCTGGTCGACATCGGCCTCCGCATCGACAAGGTGATCGAGAACGCGGCGGGCACCGTCACCATCAACGCCAAGTGCGAGTGCGAGGGCTTCACCGAGGACCTGAAGCCGGCCAACGACGTCGCCAAGATCCTGGTCAACGCGGCCGGCGGCACGGGCGGCGGCGACGGTGACGGTGACGGTGACGGTGACGGCGGCACGCTGCCGATCACCGGTCAGTCCACCGGCCTGATCGCCGGTCTCGGCGCGCTGCTGCTCGCCATGGGCGTCGGCGGCTACCTGGTGGCCAAGCGCCGCCGGACCCGCTTCGTCGCCTGACCTACCCCGCACCACCGGTGCCCCGCCGACCACTCCGGTCGGCGGGGCACCGTCGTTGGGGCCTCCGCCACGCGGGCGGGTGGTGCGGGCCGGTCCGGCGCGGCAGGAACCTTGGGCTTCGGTACCCTTTGTGGCCGTGGACACAGCTGAGCAGACCCGCGCTCTCGTGGAGAGCGTCGCCCTGAACCCGCTCGACCCCAAGGAGCTGTTGCAGACCTTCGGGCTGATCGGTGTGTGGGTGATCCTCTTCGCCGAGACCGGCCTGCTGGTGGGCTTCTTCTTCCCCGGCGACTCGCTGCTGTTCCTCGCCGGCGTGGCCTCGTCGCCGGTGGCGGACGCGATCTTCGGCGACGGCACGCGGCTCTCGCTGGCCGGCCTGCTGATCGGTGGGCCGATCTGCGCGATCGTCGGCGCCCAGTTGGGGCACTGGCTCGGCGCCCGGTACGGCCGGCCGATGTTCGAGCGGCCGAACTCCCGACTCTTCAAGAAGGAGTACGTCGAGAAGGCCGAGTACTACTTCCAGAAGTTCGGCCCGGCGAAGGCTGTGGTGCTGGCGCGCTTCATCCCGATCGTCCGGACGTTCCTCAACCCGGTCGCGGGTGCACTCGGCATGCCGGCCCGGCAGTTCCTGCTCTGGAACATCGTCGGTGCGGTGCTCTGGGTGGACGGCATCCTGCTGATCGGCTACCTGCTGGCCGAGCAGATCTACCAGGCCATCGGCGACAAGATCGACCACTACATCCTGCCGGTGGTGGCCCTGATCATCGTGATCTCGGTGCTGCCGATCTTCTTCGAGTTCCTCCGCGACCGGCGCGCCCGCAAGCGTGGCGAGGCGGTTGCGGTAATTGCCGCGGCCAGCGCCGCCGGCGCGGTGGAGGCAGCCCGCGAGGCGTTCGACCACGACGGACACCAGCACGGCCGCCATCGCCCGGAGCACGGCCAGGACCGCTGACGTCCCGGTACGACGACGACGGCCGGCCCCCTGGTGCGGGGGTCGGCCGTCGGCATGTCGGACCCGGCCTCCGGCGGTGCGGCCGGGGACGAGCAGGTGTTACTCACCGATGGCGCCACCCCTGGCTCGCCACCGGACGCCGTCCCGGCGCGGGACGGCGTGCAGTGCCTACGTCAGCGGGCCTTCTTGGTGGCCCGCTTACGCGGCGGGGTCAGCAGGTCGGCGATCGTCGCGATCGCACTCGGGACCAGGCTGTAGTACGCCCAGACACCGCGCTTCTCCCGCTGCAGCAAGCCAGCCTCGGTGAGGATGCGCAGGTGATGACTGACCGTCGGCTGAGAGAGGCCGAGCGGCGCCGTCAGGTCACAGACGCACGCCTCGCCCTCGGGGGCCGACTGGATCAGGCTGAGCAGCCGCAACCGAGCAGGATCAGCAAGGGCCTTGAGGACCCCGGCAAGACGCTCGGCATCGGCACGTTCGATCGGCTCGCCGTTAAGCGGCGAGATCTGAGGCATAGTCATTTCGGCCAACGCAGTTCCCACGTATTCCATCCTTCCACCAGCAGCATCGATCCGCCTGCATATCAGCAGATCCGAATCGGCAAACTTTTACGCCACAAGGCCGAGGTCAGCCAACGTATAGGCCGCCCGGTATGGCAATCCGGCGGCTCGCACCGCGTCGCCGGCGCCTCGATCAACAATAACCGCCACGCCTACAACTTCCGCCCCGGCCTCACGAAGTGCCTCGACAGCGGTCAACACACTTCCGCCTGTCGTGGACGTATCCTCCACCGCCAACACCCGACGGCCGGCCACCTCCGGTCCTTCGATCCGCCGTTGCAGACCGTGGGCCTTGCCCGCCTTGCGCACCACAAAGGCGTCCAGGGCCCGACCGGTCGGAGCGGCGGCATGCAGCATCGAGAGCGCGACAGGATCCGCGCCCAGAGTGAGGCCGCCAACGGCGTCGTACTCCCAGTCGGCGGTGAGGTCGAGCAACACCCGGCCGACCAAAGGAGCGGCCTGGTGATGGAGCGTGACGCGCCGCAGATCCACGTACCAGTCTGCCTCGCGCCCCGAGGAGAGCACGACCCGTCCGTGGACCACAGCCAGGTCGGTAATGAATTTGCGCAGGTCGTCGTGGTCCCCCATGGCGATAGAGGTTACTGCGCAAGTCTGAACGCCGTGTGTGGGGTCCACCCTGATCAGCCCGGCGGGGGACCGATGGTTGGCGATGTTCGACTACGCTCAGCAACTGGCCCGATAGCGGCGCGCCAGCACCGCCCCAACGACCTACGGGGCCTGGTGGGCCGGTCGAGGCTCAGTGCTCGTCGCGACCGATCCGGCCGCGGGTGTCCCGCGCGACGGCCTGGAGCAGTCGGCGGGGGGCGTGCCGCATGCCGGCGACGACCATCTTGTACTTCCATGCCGGGACGCTGACCATCTTGCCTTTGCGCAGGTCACGCAGGGCTTCGTCGACCACATCCTCGGCGCGGAGCCACAGCCACTCGGGCGTCTTGGACATGTTGATGCCGGCTCGTTGGTGGAACTCGGTGCGGGTGTAGCCGGGGCAGAGGGCCATCACCCGGACGCCGAACGGGCGCGCCGAAAGGCCTACGGACTCGCTGAAGTTGGTGACCCACGCCTTGCTGGCCGAGTAGGTCGAGCCGGGCATCGCCGTGCCGAAACCGGCGACCGAAGAGACATTTATCACTGCCCCATTCCGCCGTTCGGTCATCGGTCGCAACGCCGCCAGGGTCAGCCGCATGACCGCGTGCACGTTGAGCCGCAACAGCCGCGCCTCGTCCTCTGCCGTGGAGCGCAGGAACGGTTTGTTGAGGCTGATGCCGGCGTTGTTGACGAGCAGGTGCACGGGGCTGCCGTCGGCGATTCGCCGCTCCACGACCGCGCAGCCGTCGTCGGTGGACAGATCCGCCGGGATCGTCTCCACGGGGCGGCCGTAGGTGGAACCCAACTCGGTGGCCAGCTCGGTCAGCCGGGCCGCGTCACGGGCGACCAGCACCAGATGCCAGCCGTCGGCGGCCAGCCGCCGGGTGAACGCCGCGCCGATGCCTGCGGTGGCCCCGGTGATCAGGGCCCGGCGCTCGGCAGTCGTGGGGTCGAGCGTCACGGGGTGGTCCTCACCTGGGCGGGTACGGGGGTGCGGGCGGCGGCTGGTGCGGGGCGTGCTGAAACGCCGGTGGTGCGGATGGGACGGTCGGCGCGGTCGAGCGGTGGCGACCGAACCAGGCATTCGCCGCCGGCAGGGCCAGCAGCGTAGCTACTACAAGGTAACCGAGGCCCTGCGCGACGGAAAGCCCGGCGTTGAGCGGAATCCACCACGACGGGTACGCGTCGCCGATCAGCCCCAGCAACTCGGCGACAGCCTGCTCACCGGTGCCGAGTTGCAGTGGTGCGGCTCGTTCGCCGATCAGCACCGCCACGCTGCAACAGCCGGCGAGCAGGCCAAGCCCACTGACCACCCAGGTGGCAACCCGTGCGCCGTTGCGACCGGCCAGCAGCCCCAGGGCCAAGCCGGCGAGCACCGGCGCGGAGAGGGCGGCCACCACCGCAGACAGCACCGCGGACGCGCGGAGCAGGGTCACCACGTCGTCGATCTGCTCCGGGCTGGCCGAGGTGTCCCGGGCGGCGGTGCGGAACGCGTCGACCGTCCCGCCCAGCACCACCAGGTCGACCACGGCGTACGCGAGCGCGGCGACCGCCATCACCAGCAGCACGCCCGCAGCCATCAGGACGACGGCGGGCCGGCGGGCCGGTGCCGATTCCGGGTACGACACGACGAATCCCTCCGGTAGGCGTCGGGTTGCAACCTACTCGGAGGGATCGTCGGCGTGGTGCTTATCTGTCGATCAACTCGCTGACGGCGGGGTTGACCCGGGACGGTCCGCGGGCGGCGTGTCGTCCGGCCGGTTCGTGCCCGGCGGCGGCGGGTAGCTCGGCTCCCCACTCGACTGCGGGTAGCCCGGCTCACCGGACGACTGCGGGTAACCGGGCTGACCCGGGGCCTGCGGGTAACCGGGCTGACCCGGGGCCTGCGGGTAACCGGGCTGACCCGGTGCCTGGTAGCTGGCGCCCGGGGTCGGCGGCTCCCACGCCGCGGTCGGCTTGCGGAAGAACGCGTTCGCCTTCGGCATCGCCAGCAGGATCAGCGCCGCGAGCAGCGAGATCAGGCTGATCACGCCGAGCAGCAGGCTCACCGCGGTGGCCCAGGAGGGCAGAGCCTCCTCCAACCGGCGCTGGACCTCTTCACTGCTCGGCCCGTTGGCGCCGGTCTCTCCACCGGCGGTGAAACCACCGGCTGCGTTGCTGAGCAGGCCACCACCCACGCAGCAGACCATGATGCCGCCGACGATCCAGGTGGTGATCCGGGCACCGTTGCGGCCCTGGTTGTTGAAGAGGGCCAGAACGCCCAGCACGACCGCGAGCAACAGCACCAGAATGGCGCTGCCGAGGCCGATGGCGTAGAAGACGTCACCCACCTGATCGGCGTTCTCGACGTTGCTGCCCGCGTACGCGTCACGAAGGGCGTCGCGCGTCTTACCGATGGTGCTGAGCGTGATGATCAGACTGATCACCTGGCACGCCAGGAACAGGAAGAGCAGATAGCTGGAAATCGACACAATGGATGGCCGCTGACGGGCCGGCGTGCTCTGGGAATCGACCACGATTCTCCTTCCCTAAGATCGCGCCCACACCGTATCGACAACAAGCCAGTTCGGCATGCCGTGTCGACCCCGCGCGTCCCGCCCGGTTCGGCTCAGTGCTCCTCGGACGTGGGATGGATCGTCAGGTCGGCGGGGTCGAGCAGGTCACCTCGGGCGACCCGCCAACCCTCTTCGCCGTACGCCTCGAAGGAGAGCCGCGCGGCGCCACCCGACTGGTAGTCGTGGTAGCGCATCGTCCCGGCCGACGGCAGCCCGGTCTCCGCGGTGGCGGTGTAGCGGGCCTGCCCTGTCTCGGCCCACGTGTAGCGCCGGCCGCCGAGGTCGATGGTCGGGGCCCCCGGGGTGACTGTCGCGCCCGGCTCGGCCGTCCAGAGCACCAGCTCCAGTTCCGGGCCGTCCTCCACGGAGAGCCGGTGCCGGGTGCCGGAGTCGTCGTCGAGCAGGTGCTGCACCCAGCTCCAGTCCCCCTCGACCAGGCGGACCGTGCCACTCACCACGTACTCCCGGTCCTGGATCCGCACCCGGTCGCCCAGGGTCAGGCGGAGCGGGCCGTCGTCCGGCGTCCCCGCCGCACGGCCGGGTGGCAGCGTGCCGTCGGGCCGGGCCGCGGCTCGCAGCCGGGCCCGCACGATGATCACAACCACGACCGCCACGAGTACGCCAAGGGCCACCACCAGGTACACCGCTGACCCGCTCACCCGACCACCTCCCCAGGTACGTCGGCGCAGACGGTAACAACCGCAGGCACGATCCGGACCCGTACCGTGACGGACAGCTCAGCTACCGACGGCATCCGTGGTGTCGCCCGGTGTGCACCCTCGCACGTTGATGGCGGATGACTCACGCCGCAGCGAGGCGCTGGGTGGCGTAGTTCCCGATGGTTTCGCGGTCCATCACGCAGCCGACGAAGGTGGTGAACTCGCTCGGGTCGTCGCGCAGCGACGTCCAGGCCGCTCGGGCCGCCGCCGGGTCGATCCGCTCCAGCAGCGTCGCCGCGTACGCCCGGCCAGCGGGTGTGCCGTCGGCGAGCACGCGGTCGAGCTGCCGGCGTACCTCCTCGGGGTGGTCGTCGATGGCGGCCTCGACCCGTTGGTACGCCTCGGTCACCGGCAACAGCTTGCCCGCGATTCCCACCCCACCGAAGGCGAGCGTGTCAGCCGCCACCAACTCGTCGACGGCCGCGCCCAATTCGCGCTCCCAAGCCTTGCGCATCCCAAACATGCCTCCACCCTTTCCCCGTTCGCACCCACTCCACCCCGTTAGCCAAGAGGTTTGCGCCATGAGCGGACTCTCTCCTGACACAGCCACCGTGTTCAGGCGCCAGATGATGGGGTCAGTAGCCGCGCCACTCCGTGCGGGCGTAGTCGAGGACCCTCGGTTGGAGGAGGGTGCTGGGGGGCACGTTCAGGCGAGCGCGGTCGGCGGGAAAGACCGCCGCCGCCCGCAGCACGCCCGGGTCGAGGAAACGCAGCCGGAGCGCGTCGGCCGGCAGTTCCAGCACCGGCGGGACGGTTCCCGCCGTGGCCAGCAGGAACCCCCAGTCGCCGAAGGACGGCACGTCGACGTGGTACGGCACGGTGGCGAAGCCGGCTTCCCGCACCGACGCATCGATCGACCAGTATGAGCGGGGCGCGAAGTATGGCGAGCCGGACTGCACCACCAGGCGTCCCTGCTCGGCGAGCACCGACCTGATCAACGCGTAGAACTCGACGGTGTAGAGCTTGGCGGTGGCCGTCTCGTCCGGGTCGGGCAGGTCGGCGACCACCACGTCGAAGCGCTCGGCGGCGGTACGCAGCCAGCCGAACGCGTCGGTGTTCAGCACCCGTACGCGGGGGTCGTCGAGCGAGCCGCCGTTGAGCGCCCGCAGCTGCGGCACGGTGCTGGCCAGGGCCACCACCGCCGGGTCGAGGTCGACCACTGTCACCCGGCGGACGTCCGGGTACCGCAGGATCTCCCGGACGGCGAGGCCGTCGCCAGCACCGAGAACCAGGACGTCACCGCGCGGGCCGCGCATCGCCGGATGCACCAGCGCCTCGTGGTAGCGGTACTCGTCGACCGAGCTGAACTGGAGATCACCGTTGAGGAACAACCGCAGGTCGGTGTCGGCGTGGCCAACCTCCCGCACCGACCGGGTCAGCACGATCTCCTGGTAACGGGAGCGTTCGGCGTACACCACGGGGTCCCGGTAGAGCTGCTGCCGGGCGGTCACCTCGAAGTCGGCGGCGGTCACCCAGGCGTACCCCAGGCAGAGCGCGACCACGACAGAGCCGGCGCCGAGGACGAGCCGGGCCCGGCGGCTCAGCTCCCTCCGGAACACCGTGCAGACCAGGGCGAGGCCGGCCACCGCGTTCACCGCGCCGACCACCAGGGCACCCTTGAGCTGGCCGAAGACGGGGATCAACAGGAACGGGAAGGCGAGCCCGCCGAGCAGCGCGCCGACGTAGTCGGCGGCGAACAGGTCGGCCACCGCACTGCCGGCGGCCTGCTCGCGGATGCGCTGCAGCATCACCATCAGCAGTGGAATCTCCGCGCCGATCAGCAGGCCCAGCACGAAGGCGGTGCCGACCAGCGCCGGGCCGTACAGGTCGAGCCAGGCGAAGGCGGCGTAGAGGCCGAGCACGGACAGACCACCGAGCAGGGCCAGGGTCAGTTCGATCACCGCGAACGCGGCGGCGGCCCGGGGCTGCAACGGCTTCGCGGCCAGCGCGCCGACGCCCATCGCGAAGACCATCACGCCGAGCACGATCGACGCCTGCCCGACGGTGTCGCCGATCAGGTAGCTGCCGAGCGCGACCAGGGCCAGCTCGTAGACCAGCCCGCAGGCGGCGCAGACGAAGACCGCGAGCAGCACCGCCGCGCGGGCCAGCCGCCAGTGCGGTCGGGCCTCGGTGCCGCCGTCGACCACCGGCGGTGCCCCGGTGCTCATGACCGCCCCGGGTACGGCCGGCCGGCACCGACCGGTCGCGGACCCCCGGCCATCAGAGGATCGCGGCGGCGATGATCGCGCCGGTGGCCAGGTGCACCACGGCCGACACCCACACGGCGGGGTGCGGCTCCGGGTCGACCAGCAGCTCGCCGAGCCGGCCGGGGGTCACCGCGTCGAGCAGCAGGAACGCGGCGGCCATGATGACCAGGCCGACGATCCCGTACGCCGCCGCGCCGACCAGCCCCAGGGCGAAGTCGTCGTCGCTGGCGACGATCGCCGCGACCACGATGGTGCCGACGCCGAGCAGGTTGGATGCGAGCAGCAGCGCCGCGTTGCGGTTGCGCTCGGTCCAGATCAGTTCGTGGAGCTTGCCAGGGGTGGTCAGGTCGACCAGCGCGTAGCCGACGCCCATGAGGACGACGCCGACCGCGCCGAAGGCGAGGGTGGCCAGCAGATCGGTGACGAGGTTCTGCACGGAAGGGCTCCAGGTGAAGGGGTCGGGTGTCGGGCTACTTGCCGGTGCCGGGGCCGCCGCCCCGAACGCTGCTGCCGCGTCCCCAGCCCCAGTACGACCCGACGGTCGAGTGGTAGCGGGGGTGAGCGGTGTCCATGTCCTCGAGCAGGATCACCGAGCCGGCGGCGATCGGCAGGATCACCACCGAGTCGTCGTCGTAGCGCAGGTAGACGCCGCTGCTGTCGGCGTACCGGTCGGACGGCTTCCATGCGTCGGTCAGTTCCTTGGCGACAGTGGTCGGTGACTTGGACGAGGTGTACGCGGTTGCTTGCCGGCCGATGTCCCGGCTGGCCGCTCGCGAATACCTGTCCTGCACGTAGGCGCGCGGGGAGAAGGTGCCGTTGACGAGCGCGAAGGCCGCGACCAGCACGCCGACCACGGCCACCGCCGCGCCCACCACGAACCAGCGTCGGTACGTCATCGCAGTGCCACCACCGTCTCGGTCAGGACCAGCTCATTGGTCTGGGGGTACGCGTGCCAGGTACGCCAGCCGACCGACCCGTGCGGCAGGTCGGTGCGTACGGCCAGCGCGGTGACCGCGTCCGGGTCACCGGGAAAGACTCCGACCAGGGCGTACGGGTCGCCGGCCAGGTCGGCGCGGAGCCCGGCGATCCGAATGTGCAACTCGCCGTCGGCGGGGCGCAGCACGCTGGCGGTGAAGCGGTAGCCGCCCGCCTCGTCATGCAGGGCGCCGGGCAGGTGCGGCGGCCGACCAGGCAGGCAGGCGACCGTCTCGGTGAGTCCGGCCGCATCACCGGGTTCGGCCAGTACGACCTGGTGGGACGCGCCGAGCAGGCGCAGCCGCAGCCGGACCTCCCCGGGCAGCGTGAGGTCGTGGACGTGCAACGCGGGCCGCTCCGGCCCACCGAGTGCCAGGCTCAAGTCGGCGGCGCAGGTGTCGACGTACGGGGTGTGGAGGCTCACCAACACGTCAGCTGGCCTCCGGTCCGGCCTGCGGGTACACCATCACGTCGGCGCGGTGCAACTGCTCGCCCCGGGCGACCTCCCAGCCGGCCTGGCCGTACGCCTCGAAGGAAAGCCGTTCGCCGCCCTGGGCCCGGTAGTCGTGGTATCGAAGGGTGCCACTGGGGTCGAGGCCGGTGCTGCCGGTGGCCGTGAAGCGGGCCTGACCGGACTCCTCCGAGGCGTAGCGGCGGCCGGCAAAGTCGAGGGTGGATGCACCCGGGGTGATCGTGGCGGCCGGCTCGGCGGTCCAGAGCACCAGCTCCAGGTCCGGGTCCTCCTCCACGGAGAGCCAGCGCTTGTCGCCCTCGACGGTGTCCAGCAGGTGCTCGGCCCAGCTCCAGCCACCCTCGTTCAGATGCACCGAGCCCCGGACCGCGTACGACACCCGGCGGATCTCGACGATGTCGCCGGGCTTGAGCCTGCGCGGGTCGCCGCGGAGCGCGTCGCTGTCGGTGTCCCGGAACGGGTCGGCGGGTGCCGCCGGCCGGGCGGCCTTACGGCCCTTGCGTACCGCCACCACCGCCACCACGACCCCGGCGACTCCGATCAGACACCCCAGCGTCGTTACCAGGTACGCCACAGGACCATTCATGCCGACCACCTCCCCAAGTGCGTCGGCGGGAACGGTAACAACCCCGCGCACCTGGGGAAACAAATCATTCTCTGGTGATGCGGCAGCTACGCAGCGTCCCGGTGGAGTGTCGGTGGGGGCGGAGAACGTGTCGGGCCGACCCCGCCTGCGGAGGCGGGATCGGCCCGGGTGCGACGGATCAGGCGGCGGTTACGGAGAGGGTGTTGGTTTCGGTGGCGCGGTCCACCTTCACCGTTTCGCCGTCGCGGATCTGGCCGGACAGGAGCGCCTTGGCAAGCTGGTCGCCGATTGCCGTCTGGATCAGGCGACGCAGCGGGCGAGCGCCGTAGATCGGGTCGTAGCCGTGCTCGGCGAGCCAGTCCCGAGCGGCATCGGTGATCTCCAGGCCGAGCCTGCGGTCGGCCAACCGCCGCCGCATCCGGTCCAACTGGATGTCGACGATCGAACGCAGATCGTCACCCAGCAGCGAGGCGAAGACCACGATGTCGTCCAGCCGGTTGAGGAACTCCGGCTTGAAGTGCGACCGCACCACGGCGAGGACACCCTCCCGGCGCTGCTCCTCGGCCAGGGTCAGGTCGCTGATCACCGACGACCCGAGGTTGGACGTGAGGACCAGGATGGCGTTGCGGAAGTCCACAGTGCGGCCCTGGCCATCGGTGAGCCGACCGTCGTCGAGCACCTGGAGCAGCACGTCGAAGACGTCCGGGTGGGCCTTCTCCACCTCGTCCAGCAGGATCACCGAGTACGGCCTGCGGCGCACCGCCTCGGTGAGCTGGCCGCCCTCGGTGTAGCCGACGTAGCCGGGCGGGGCGCCCACCAGGCGGGCGACCGAGTGCTTCTCGCCGTACTCGCTCATGTCGATGCGGACCATCGCCCGCTCGTCGTCGAAGAGGAACTCGGCGAGGGCCTTGGCCAGCTCCGTCTTGCCGACACCCGTGGGGCCGAGGAAGAGGAAGCTGCCGGTCGGGCGATCCGGGTCGGCGATTCCGGCTCGTGCACGGCGTACCGCGTCGGAGACCGCGCCGACCGCCTCGGCCTGGCCGACCACCCGGCCGCCCAGAGACTCCTCCATCCGCAGCAGCTTGGCCGTCTCGCCTTCGAGCAGGCGGCCGGCGGGGATGCCGGTCCAGGAGGCGACCACCGCGGCGATGTCGTCCGCGCCGACCTCCTCCTTGAGCATGGCGCCGTCGGCCTGGAGCTGGGCCAGCTCCTCCGCGGCCTGCTTCAGCTCGACCTTGAGGGCGGGGATGCGGCCGTAGCGCAGCTCGGCGGCGCGCTCCAACTCGCCGTCGCGCTCGGCCCGCTCGGCCTCACCGCCGAGGCGCTCCAGCTCCTCCTTCGCGGTGGAGAGCTTGGTGATGTGGCTCTTCTCCGTCTGCCAACGCTCGGAGAGCACAGTGAGCTGCTCGCGCTTGTCGGCCAGCTCCTTGCGCAGCCGCTCCAGCCGCTCGGCGGACGCGGCATCCGGCTCCTTGGCCAGCGCCATCTCCTCGATCTCCAACCGGCGGACCGCCCGCTCGATCTCGTCCACCTCGACCGGCCGGGAGTCGATCTCCATCCGGAGCCGGGACGCGGACTCGTCGACCAGGTCGATCGCCTTGTCCGGCAGGAACCGGTCGGTGATGTAGCGGTCCGACAGTGTCGCGGCGGCGACCAGCGCGGCGTCGGTGATCCGTACGCCGTGGTGCACCTCGTAGCGCTCCTTGAGCCCTCGCAGGATGCCGATGGTGTCCTCGATCGTCGGCTCACCGACCAGCACCGGCTGGAAACGGCGCTCCAGAGCCGGGTCCTTCTCGACGTGCTCGCGGTACTCGTCCAGCGTGGTGGCGCCCACCATCCGCAGCTCACCACGGGCCAGCATCGGCTTGAGCATGTTGCCGGCGTCCATCGAGCCCTCGCCCTTGCCGGCGCCGACGACGGTGTGCAGCTCGTCGAGGAAGGTGATGACCTGCCCGTTGGAGTTCTTGATCTCCTCCAGGACGGACTTGAGCCGTTCCTCGAACTGCCCCCGGTACTGCGCACCGGCGACCATCGCGCCAAGGTCGAGCGAGATCAGCTTCTTGTCGCGCAGCGACTCGGGCACGTCACCGGTGACGATCCGCTGGGCCAGCCCCTCGACGATCGCGGTCTTGCCGACGCCGGGCTCACCGATCAGCACCGGGTTGTTCTTCGTACGCCGGGAGAGCACCTGGATGACCCGGCGGATCTCGGAGTCACGGCCGATGACCGGGTCGATCTTGCCGTCCCGGGCGCTGGCGGTGAGGTCGACGCCGTACTTGGTCAGGGCCTGATAGGTCTGCTCCGGATCGGCGGTGGTGACCCGGCGGTCGCCACCCCGCACGGTGGGGAAGGCCGCGACCAGGGCTTCCTCGGTGGCACCGGCCGTCTTCAGCGCACCGGACACCGCGCCGCCCACCCGGGCCAGCCCGGCGAGCAGGTGCTCGGTGGAGGTGTACTCGTCGCCCAACGGTCGGGCGATCTGCTCGGCGGCGCCGATGGCGTTGACGAACTCCCGAGCCAGGGTCGGCTCGGCGATGCTGGAGCCGCGGGCGGCGGGAAGGCCGTCGACCGCGCGCTGGGCGGCCCGGCGCAGCTCGGTCGGGTCGGCCCCGACGGCGCGCAGCAGGCCGGTGGCGGTCGAGCCGTCGGTGTCCAGCAGTGCCAGCAGCAGGTGCCAGGGCTCCACTGTGGCGTGACCACGCTGGTTGGCCAGCGCGACGGCGCCCGTGATGGTTTCGCGGCTCTTGGTGGTGAGTCTTTCGGTGTTCATGGGCTCCCCCGGATCGGCGTTGTCCACTGAGTTGGACACAACCAGAGTTGAGCGTATTCCGCTCAACCTTAGCGCGTGATGCCCATCACTCCCGGCGACGCCACCGCCAGTCGAACTCTCCAGCGGCGGGCGCCGGGCCGGGCAGCGGATCCGTGGCCGGTCCGGTGGACAGACCCGCCAGCAGCACCGCGAGCTGGCGTCGGCGCAACTGCCCGGTGCGCTCCGAATCGGGTACGCGCACCGCGGCGCACGCCTCCAGCAGCAACCCCAGATCCTGCACGACCGCGTCCGGCCGCAGCCGACCGCTGGCGCGGGCCCGCTCGAACAGGGCGGTGGCCAACTCGTTGGCGCGCATCGCGTCCCGACCCATCTCCTCGGTCGGAGTGAACATGCCCGCCAGGTGGACGGTGAGCGAGTGCACGTCGGCGTCGACCACCTGGGTCAGGAAGGCGCTGAACGCGGTCCAGTCGTCCGGCTCGGCGAGGGCGGCCTCGGCCGCGGCGACGTACCGGCGCAACCCGTCATGGCAGAGCTGGCGCAGCAGGTCCTCCTTGCCCGCGTACCTGCGGTAGAGGGCACTGATGCCGACCCCCGCGCGTTCGGCGACGGCGGCGATCGGCGCCTTCGGGTCGTCCAGGAAGACCGCGCGGGCGGCTTCGAGGATGACCTCGTCGTTGCGGGCGGCCTGGGCGCGGCGGCCGGCCAGCGTCTTTCCGGGGGGATTCGGCATGGCCTCAGACTACCAGTGGAACGGATCATTCCGGTCTGCTACTCTGATTGCAGAACGAAACATTCCGTTCCGAAGGAGCTTCAGATGACCGGCACCGCGATCCGCCCGTTCCGCGTCGAGATCCCGCAGACCGCCCTCGACGACCTGGCCGACCGGCTGGGCCGCACCATCTGGCCCGCCGACCTGCCCGGCACCGGCGACTCGTACGGGATGAGCAGCGACCGGGTCCGCGCCCTCGCCGACCGGTGGCGGGACGGCTTCGACTGGCGCGCCGTCGAGGCCCACCTGAACGCCCACCCGCAGTTCGTCACCGAGATCGACGGCGAGCAGATCCACTTCCTGCACGTCCGGTCGACCCGGCCGGACGCCACCCCGCTGGTGCTCACCCACGGCTGGCCAGGCTCGGTGCTGGAATACCTCGACGTGATCGCCCCGCTCACCGAGCCGACCGACCCGGACGCGCCGGCCTTCCACGTGGTCATCCCATCGCTGCCCGGCTTCGGCCTCTCCGGCCCGACCCGCAGCGCCGGGTGGAACCGGCACCGCACGGCCCGCGCCTGGGCCGAGCTGATGAACCGCCTGGGGTACGCCAGCTACGGGGCGGTCGGCAACGACGCCGGCTCGATGGTCGCGCCGGAGTTGGGCCGGATCGACCGGGACCACGTGCTCGGCGTCCACGTCACCCAGCTCTTCTCGTTCCCCTCCGGCGACCCGGCCGAGTTCGCCGGGCTGTCCGAGGCGGATCAGGCCGCGCTCCAGCACCTCCAGTGGTTCTACGAGAACAAGTTCTCCTTCAACCAGGTGCACAGCCAGCAGCCACAGACCCTGGCGTTCGCGCTGGCCGACTCCCCGGTCGGGCTGCTCGCCTGGAACGCGCAACTCTTCGACGAGAGCCTGGACGCGGACTTCATCCTGGCCAACGTGGCGCTCTACTGGTTCACCGGCACGGCCGCGTCGGCGATCCGGTTCTACTGGGAGGACGCGCACGCCGAGGAGTCACCGACCGGGCCGACCACCGCGCCGACCGCGCTGGCGATGTTCCCCGGCGACTTCCAGTCCATCCGCCGCTTCGCCGATCGGGACCACGCGAACATCGTCCGGTGGACCGCGTACGACAACGACGTCGACGGCCGCGGTGACGTCGGCGGTCACTACGCCGCCCACCAGGCCACCGAGGTTCTGGTCGCCGACATCCGCGAGTTCTTCGCCAGCCTCCGCTGACCACGACGAACCCGGTGCCCGCGCCCGCTCCACCGGGGGCGGGCACCGCCACGTCCCGCCCCGCCCTCGGCCCTGCTGGACGTGTCGGGGCTGGTCGGAGGGCCGAGGGCTTCCAAGATCTGCGTTCTGTTCACGAAGCGGTAGCCTTGGTGGGTGCGAGTACGTGTCGAGCAGACCGCCTTACCCGGGATCGGGGTACGCCACGATCTGGTGACGGAGTCAGGACGCCGTTTGGGCGTCGTCTCCCACCGCAATGGCCGCCGTGATCTCGTTCTCTACGACCCCGACGATCCCGATGCCTGCCAGTCGGACATTCCGCTGACCGACGACGAGGCTGAGGCCCTGGCCGACATCCTCGGCGCGTCGCTGATGCTCGGTCAACTCTCCGGGCTCCGCGAGCAGGCCGCCGGTCTGCTCACCGAGCAGATCGCCATCACGGCCGGGTCGCCGTACGTCAACCGGAAGCTCGGCGACACCAAGGCGCGTACCCGCACGAGCGCCTCCATCGTGGCGGTGCTTCGCGAAGGCGAAGTCATCGTCTCGCCACTTCCCTCCTTCCGCTTCGCGGCCGGCGACGTGGTGGTCGTTGTCGGGACCCGACGGGGTCTCGACGGCGTGTCCGCCATCCTCGCCGACAGTGACCCGGACGGCTGAGGCGGATGCACGATTCCACCACTCTGCTCGTCGAAGTCGGCGCGCTGCTGCTGCTGCTTGGCGTCCTCGGTCGGCTCAGCCGCCGGGTAGGCCTGTCCCCCATCCCTCTCTACCTGTTCGCCGGGCTGGCGTTCGGGCACGGCGGGCTGCTTCCGCTCGCCGCCAGCGAGGAGTTCTTCGCGGTCGGCGCCGAGATCGGCGTCATCCTGCTGCTGGTGATGCTCGGCCTGGAATATTCGGCCAACGAGCTGGTCGGCAACCTCCGATCGGCGGCCCCGGCCGGGCTGATAGACGGCGTCTTCAACGCGCTGCCCGGCGCGGCGTTCGCCCTGCTGCTCGGCTGGGACTGGGTGGCCGCCCTGGTGCTCGGCGGCATCACCTGGGTCTCCTCCTCCGGCGTGATCGCCAAGGTCCTCGCCGACCTGGGACGACTCGGTAACCGGGAAACCCCGGTGATCCTCTCGGTCCTGGTGATCGAGGACCTGGCGATGGCGCTCTACCTGCCGCTGGTCACCGCCGTACTGGCGGGCACCGGTCTGCTCGGCGGTGGCATCGCACTCGCCGTCGCGGTGGGCACGGTGCTGCTGGTGCTGGTGGTCGCCATCCGGTACGGCCACCTCATCTCGTCCGCCCTGTCCGCGAAGGACCCGGAGGCGCTGCTGCTCGGCGTACTCGGTCTGACCCTGCTGATCGCCGGGCTCGCGGCGAAGCTGCAGGTGTCGGCGGCGGTCGGCGCGTTCCTCGTCGGCATCGCGCTCTCCGGCCCGGTGGCGCACCACGCGACCGAGTTGCTCTCCCCCCTGCGGGACCTGTTCGCCGCTGTGTTCTTCGTCTTCTTCGGCCTGGTCACCGACCCACGGGACATCCCGCCGGTGCTGTTGCCGGCGCTCGCGTTGGCCGTGGTCACCATGGCGACGAAGACGCTCACCGGCTACCTCGCGGCGCGTCGGGTGGGCATCGCGGAACCCGGCCGATGGCGGGCCGGCCTCGCACTCGTACCCCGAGGTGAGTTCTCCATCGTCATCGCCGGGCTCGCGGTGGCCGCCGGGAGCGTCGAGCCGCAGTTGGCGGCGCTGGCCGCGACGTACGTCCTGATCACCGTGGTGACCGGGCCGATCCTCGCCCGGCTGCCGGACTTCCCGTGGTTCAAGCGGTGGCTGCGCACCCGCGCGGCGGCCCAGCGGGCGGCACCGGTCCCGATCCACGACTGACCGCGCAGCCCCGACCCCAACGGTTGCTGAATTGCTCCCCACGGGGACTACCGCAGCACTCGACGGCAGGTTACCGTTTCGCCCCAGCAGCCAGGGTCCGCAGGCAGCGCAGCCAAACGCGGGCGAGAGCGGAAGGTTGGCCGGTGAGCGTGCAGGAATCGACGTTCCACGGCTTCGCCAACCCCGTCGACCCGAGTCCGGCGGAGTTGCGAGCTTGGGCGTACCAGCCTGATTCTGTGCCGTTGGCTTCGATGCCGCCCGACTGGGACCTGCTGGTCTCCGGCGATCGACTGGTGTTGACGCTCTTCGAGCTGGCGATGGACCCGTCCTGCCCGGCGCGGCGGTTCGCGTTGCACTGCCTCTACATCTACGCGGCCGACGGCATCCGGACGAACTTCCGCGCCCACCCGAAGCGTCGCTTCCGCAAGCTCGTCGAACAGGCCGAGCGTGAGGGCGACGAGCTGATGAAGATCTGGGCGCACAACGGCCGGGTGCTGCTGGCCCGACCGGATCTCTTCGTCTACCGGGACTGGTGCGAGGGCGGCCTGGTCCGCGAGAACCGCCGCCTCGGCTGAGGTAGCGTCCCGGCCCGCACTCAGCGACAGCGAACGGGCCGGGACCCCCCGTGGGTCCCGGCCCGCACGTCGGTCACCGGTCAGTCCTGCTGCCGTTCCGTCTCGGCTCGGCCCTTCTCGCCGCCGTGGTCGTCCCGGCCGGCGAACCGACCTCCGACGACCCGGTCCCGGTAGGTTCCCTCGGTCACCTTGTCGAACTTCTTGCGGACGGTCTCGGCCAGTTCTTCCAACCGGTCTTCCGCCTGCTGGGCGACCTTCTTCGCCGGCTCCGCCATCGCTCCCCCTCGCCATGCCGGTAGGTCCGTATTAAGCCGATTGGACCGTATCGACAGGCTAACCGAAGCGGCCCGGACCGCGCCGGGAAATCCGGTACGGTCCGGGCCGAAAGACAGCGCCGGGTGAGCGGTTGGTCAGCGATCGGGCATGCGGCGGGGTCGCCAGACGACCAGAGCAGTGGACGTGCGGTTGGTCGGCACCAGGTCCCGACCCGGGAAGCGGGCCAGCGACTCCAGCTCGGCCACCCGGCGGTACGCGGCGTCCAGCTCCGCCTCCAGCCGGGCCACCCGCTGCTGCGCCTGCTCCAGCAGCCGCTCCAGCCCGATGATCCGCTTGACGCCGGCCAGGTTGATCCCGTCGTCCTGACTGAGCCGCTGGACCTCGCGCAGCAGCACCACGTCGCGCACGCTGTACCGACGTCCGCCACCAGCGGCCCGGCCGGGCTGCACCAGCCCCAGCCGGTCGTACTGGCGCAGGGTCTGTGGGTGCATCCCCGCCATCCGGGCCGCAACCGAGATCATCAGAACCTTGGCCTCGTAGGCAGGGTCACCCGAACCGAGGAACTCGCCCGACATGCCGCTCACCTCCGCGTCCACTCCATCGGACTAACTGACCCGACGCACCCGAGCGTCGAGATGTTCCCGGGCCGCCGGCGGGCTCTGCTCGGCGAACGCCTCCAGTGCTGTGCGCGCCTCGTCCGACAGTCGGGCCGGGACCACCACGTCCAACGTGACCAGCAGGTCACCGGCCTGCCCGTCGCGGCGGACCACACCCTTGCCGCGGGCCCGCAGCACCCGTCCGCTCGGCGTCCCCGGCGGAACCCGCAGGGTCACCGCGCCGTCGAGCGTGGGCACCCGCAGGTCCGTGCCGAGCACGGCCTCCGCGAAGGTGACCGGCACGGACAGCGTCAGGTCGTCGCCGGTACGCCCGAACAGCTCGTCCGGCCGAACCTTGACCTGCACGAAGAGGTCACCAGCGGGGCCGCCGCGCTCGCCTGCCTCACCGCGCCCGGCGAGCCGGATGCGCTGACCGTCGGCCACCCCGGCCGGGAACCGCACGTTCATGGTGCGGGTCTTGGTGACCCCGCCGCTGCCGTGGCACTCCGGGCACTTCTCCTCGACCACGGTGCCGACGCCCTGGCAGTTGCGGCACGGCTCGGAGAAGCTGAACGCACCCTGGTCGCGGGTGGTCACCCCAGCGCCGTGGCAGACCGTGCAGGTACGCGGCTGGGTGCCGGGCTTGGCCCCGTTGCCGTGGCAGGTCTCGCAGACTCCGGGGGCGCGCAGCGTCAGGGGCAGCGTCACCCCGCGTACGGCGTCACCGAAGTCCAGTGCCACCTCGGTCTCGACGTCCCGACCACGGGCCGGACCGCGCGGTGCGGCCTGCCCACCGGCCTGGCCACCGGTGAAGATCGAACTGAACAGGTCCTGGAAGCCCGCTCCGCCGAAGCGACGGTCGCCGCCTCCACCGCCGCCGAACATGTCGGAGACGTCGAACGGCATGCCGCCCGGCTGGCCTCCGCCCCGGGCGCTGCGCCGGAACGCCCCCGAGCCGAACAGCGAGCGCATCTCGTCGTACTCGCGACGGCGACCCGTGTCCGACAGGACGTTGTAGGCCTCGGACGCGGCCTTGAACCGCTCCTCGGCCTTCGGGTCGCCCGGGTTGTGGTCCGGGTGCGACTCCCGGGCCACCTTGCGGTACGCCTTCTTGATGTCATCCGCGGAGGCGGCCTTGTCCACGCCGAGCACGGCGTAGAAGTCCTTCTCGATCCAGTCCTTCGAACTCACCGGTCCACCCCCTCTCGACCCTCGCGGCCCGGTCACTGTCTCGCACTATTCCGGATCCGCGACCGCGACCAGCGCGGGGCGCAGCAGCCGCTCACCGAGCTGGTAGCCGCGCCGCATGACCTGGACGCAGGTCGGCTCGCTGACGTCGGCCGAGGTCTGGTGCGCGACCGCCTCGTGCCGGGTCGGGTCGAACGGGTCGCCCTGCTCGCCGAAGGCGTTCAGGCCGAACTTGCCCAACGCGGTGGTGAGCTGTTCCGCCACCGTGCCGAACGGCCCGACCAGGTCGCCGTGTTCCCGGGCCCGGTCCAGGTCGTCCAGGATCGGCAACAGCGCGGCCAGAACCGAGCCGGTCGCCTGCTCCTGCACCAGGCTGCGGTCCCGGTCGACCCGCTTGCGGTAGTTGGCGTACTCCGCCGACACCCGCTGCAGATCCCTGGTGCGCTCGTCCAGCTCGGCCCGGAGCGCCTCCAGCTCGGCGCCGAGCGAGGTGCCCGTGCCGCCGCCGTCGACCGGCTGCGCCGGGGCGTCCACCACCGCCGGGCCGGATGGTTCCGGACCGTCGGTGGCGTTGACCTCGACCTCGATCTCGTCGACCACCACTTCGGCGTCCTCGACCAGGCCCTCGGCCGGTACGCCGGTCTCGGCGTCGGCCGCGGTGCCCTCAGGCTCCGACGTGTCGATGAGCTTGCGGTTGTTGCGGATGACGACCCGCTCCTTGTCGCCGGTGGTCGGCTCCGTGGGCGCGGAGCCACCCGGCGTCGACCCGGTGTCGGCCGGGTCGGCGGCTCGTGGCTTCTGCGTCATGCGGCTACCTCATCCCCTTCGCCGTGGATACGCGTCCGAGGCCGGTGGTCACTTCTTGCCGTCCTCGTCCACGATCTCCGCGTCGACCACGTCGTCGGCCCCACCGGCCTGCGCACCGGTCGTGCCGGTCGCACCGGTCGCGCCGGCCGCACCCGGGCCAGGCTCGGCGCCCGGCTGCTGGCCCTGCTCGGCCTGCTGCGAGTAGAGCAACGAACCGGCCTGCTGGGAGACCTGCGCGAGCCGCTCGTGCGCGGACTTGATCTTCTCGATGTCCTGGCCACCGAGGGCGCCACGCAGTTCGCCGAGCGCCTCGTTGAGCTGCTCCCGGTTTTCGGTGGGCAGCTTGTCGCCGCTCTCGGCAAGGAACTTCTCGGTCTGCCACTGGAGCGCCTCGGCCACGTTGCGGGTCTCGGCGTCGTCGCGACGGCGCTTGTCCTCCTCCGCGTGCTCCTCGGCGTCCCGGCGCATCCGCTCGATGTCGTCCTTCGGCAGCGAGGAGCCGCCGGTGATCGTCATCTTCTGTTCCTTGCCGGTGCCCAGGTCCTTGGCGTGCACGTTGACGATGCCGTTGGCGTCGATGTCGAAGGCGACCTCGATCTGCGGCACGCCGCGCGGCGCCGGCGGGAGGCCGGTCAGCTCGAAGGTGCCGAGCTTCTTGTTGTAGGCCGCGATCTCACGCTCACCCTGGAAGACCTGGATCAGCACCGACGGCTGGTTGTCGTCCGCCGTGGTGAAGACCTCGGAGCGCTTGGTCGGGATGGTGGTGTTGCGCTCGATCAGCTTGGTGAAGATGCCGCCCTTGGTCTCGATGCCCAGGCTCAGCGGGGTCACGTCGAGCAGCAGGACGTCCTTGACCTCACCCTTGAGCACACCGGCCTGGAGGGCGGCGCCGACGGCGACGACCTCGTCCGGGTTGACGCCCTTGTTGGGGTCGCGACCGGTGAGCTGCTTGACCAGGTCGGTCACGGCGGGCATCCGGGTCGAACCGCCGACCAGGATGACGTGCTCGACGTCGGAGATCTTGATCCCGGCGTCCTTCACGGCCTGCTCGAACGGGCCCTTGCAACGATCCAGCAGGTCCTGCGTCATCCGCTGGAACTCGGCGCGGCTCAGCGTCACGTCGAGGTGCAGCGGGCCGGCCGCGCCGGCGGTGATGTACGGCAGGTTGATGTTCGTGGTGGTGGCGGCGGACAGCTCGATCTTGGCCTTCTCGGCAGCCTCACGGAGGCGCTGGAGGGCCATCTTGTCCTGACCGAGGTCGATGCCGTGCTCACCACGGAACGTCTTGACCAGGTGGTCGATGATCCGCTGGTCCCAGTCGTCGCCACCGAGCTGGTTGTCACCGCTGGTCGACTTGACCTCCACGACACCCTCGGCCAGCTCCAGCAGCGACACGTCGAACGTGCCGCCGCCGAGGTCGAAGACCAGGACGGTCTGCTCCTTGGAACCCTTGTCCAGCCCGTACGCCAGGGCGGCCGCGGTCGGCTCGTTGACGATCCGCAGCACGTTGAAGCCGGCGATCTCACCGGCCTCCTTGGTGGCCTGGCGCTGGCTGTCGTTGAAGTAGGCCGGAACGGTGATCACCGCGTCGGTGATCTGCTCGCCCAGGTACGCCTCGGCGTCCCGCTTGAGCTTCATCAGCGTCCGGGCCGAGATCTCCTGCGGGGTGTACTTCTTGCCGTCGATGTCGACGGACCAGTTCGTGCCGACCTCGCGCTTGACCGACCGGATCGTCCGATCCGGGTTGGTCACTGCCTGACGCTTGGCGACCTCGCCGACGAGCACCTCGCCGTTGCGGGCGAACGCGACGATCGACGGAGTCGTCCGCGACCCCTCAGCGTTGGCGATGACGGTGGGCTCACCGCCCTCGAGAACGCTGACGCAGGAGTTCGTCGTGCCGAGGTCGATACCGACCGCACGTGCCATGTTCGCTTCCTCGCTTCGTAAGGTTGTGCAGGTGACGGGCACTGCCCGCGGCTGCCTGGCGAGCACCGCCCGCAGCGGGCCCCACCACAAGTTGAGTGAACTTGACTCAATAGTGCCACGCGTTGGCGAATCGTCAAGTTGAGTTGAGTCAACCCGACGCAACCCACCCGTTATTACCGTCCGGTTGTCTTCTCTTGCATCGGTCGGGCACGCTTTAGCGGTGACGACGCACGGCGATTCCGCCACCCGTTCCGGCGCGCCCGCCGTCGCATCCCGCACCGGCCCGCCGGACGCCGCGGAGGAGCCGCCCGCCACCACCGGGGACGACAGCCTCCCCGGCGCACTGTCGGGCCTCCGGGAGGCGATCGGTGCGACCCGGTATCCCCTCGCGCTGCCCACCGCCGGGTCCGCCCGGCACAACGCCACCGCCCTCACCGACCAGCTCGACGACTATCTGCTGCCCCGGCTCGCCCGGCTGGACGCCCCACTGCTCGTGGTGGTCGGCGGTTCCACCGGCGCGGGCAAGTCGACCCTGGTCAACAGCCTGGTCAAGGCCCGTGTCAGCGCCGCCGGCGTGCTCCGACCGACCACCCGCTCGCCGGTGCTGGTCTGCAACCCGTCCGACGCGGCCTGGTTCCGGCAGGGGGACCTGCTGCCCGGGCTGACCCGCACCACCGAGCCGAGCGAAGATCCGCGCGCCCTGCACCTCGTCACCGCGCCGGCCCTGCCCGCCGGGCTGGCCTTCCTCGACGCGCCCGACATCGACTCGGTGGTCGACGCCAACCGGGCGCTCGCCACCCAACTGCTCGCCGCCGCCGATCTCTGGCTCTTCGTCACCACCGCCGCGCGGTACGCCGACGCGGTGCCCTGGGAGCTGCTGCGCAGCGCCCGGTCGCGAGGCGCGGTGATCGCCATGGTGCTGGACCGGGTGCCCGCCGAGGCCACCGAGGAGATCGCCGCGCACCTGAGCGAGATGCTCGCCGAACAGGACCTCGGCCGGGCGCCGCTGTTCGTGCTGCCGGAGACCTGGGTCGACGGGCAGGGGTTGCTGCCCGAGGGGGTCACCGCATCGCTGGCCGACTGGTTCGCCCGGCTGGCCGGCGACGCGGACGCCCGGGCGGCGGTGGTCCGTCAGACGCTGGACGGGGCGCTGGCCGCCCTGCACCCCGCCGTCGAGGAGCTGGCCGACGCCGCCGACGAGCAGCTCGCCGCCGCCGACGGGCTGGACGAACGGGTCCGGGCCGCATACCGGGGTGCCGAGCGCACCGTCGAGCAGGGGCTCCAGGACGGTCGGTTGCTCCGGGGCGAGGTGCTCGCCCGCTGGCAGGAGTTCGTCGGCACCGGCGAGCTGTTCCGCACCCTGGAGGCACGGATCGGCCGCCTGCGGGACCGGGTGGTGGCCGCCGTCACCGGCCGGCCGGCGCCCTCCGTCGAACTCCGCAACGCCATCGAGTCGCAGCTGGTGACGCTGTTGCGCGGGGTGGCCTCGGAGGCCGCCGAATCCGCGTACACCGGCTGGAAGGCACACCCTGCGGGCGCCGACCTGCTCGAACCGGCGCTCGCCCACCCGAGCGCCGACCTGCCCGAACGCGCCGAACGGATGGTCCGGGACTGGCAGCGCGGGGTGCTGGAGCTGGTCCGGGTCGAGGGCGGGGACAAGCGGTTCGTGGCCCGCACCGCCGCGTACGCCGTCAACGCCACCGGGCTGGCCGTGATGATCGCCGTGTTCGCCTCCACCGCGTTCATCCCGACCGGGCTGGAGCTGGCCACCGGGGCCGGCACCACCGTCGCCGCGCAGGCCGTACTCCAGGCGATCTTCGGCGACCAGGCGGTGCGTACCCTCGCCGCCAAGGCCCGCACCGACCTGCTGAAGCGGGTGCGGACGCTGCTCGACGCGGAGGCCGACCGGTTCCTGAGCCGCACCGCGGACGCCCGCCCCGCCGCGGACGCCGGCGACGGCCTGCGCCGGGCCGCGGGCCGGGTCGAGCTGGCCCGGCACCGCAGCGGCCTGTCCGCCGCCGGCAACACTCAGCCGGCCGCCGACGAGGAGGGTTTCCGGTGACGAACATCACCGGCCGGGTACGCGAGGCGTTCCGCGGAGACCAGCGGGTCGACGCCGACGCGCTGATCGCCCGACTGGACGCGGTACGCCGGTTCCTGACCGCTGTCGACGGCCTGCTGCCGGACGCGGAGCTGGTGCCCGCGCACACCCTGGTCGAGCGGGCCGGCACCCGACTCGCGCTCTCCCGGGACCACACAGTGGTCGCCCTGGCCGGCGCCACGGGCAGCGGCAAGTCCAGCCTCTTCAACGCGCTGGCCCAGCTGGAGCTGTCGCCGGTCGGGGTCCGTCGGCCGACCACCGGCGTCACCCACGCCTGCGTGTGGGGCCCACTGGAGGGCGCCAACCGGCTGCTCGACTGGATCGGCGTGCTGCCCCGACACCGTTTCGTCCGGGAGAGCGCCCTGGACGCGGACGACGAGACGGCGCTGCACGGGCTGATCCTGCTCGACCTGCCCGACTTCGACTCGGTCCAGCGGTCCCACCGGCTCGAGGTGGACCGACTGCTCGGCCTGGTCGACCAGGTGGTCTGGGTGGTCGACCCACAGAAGTACGCCGACCGGGTCATCCACGACAGCTACCTGCGCGAGTTCCACCGGCACCGCGACGTCACACTGGTCGTGCTCAACCAGGCCGACCGGCTGCCCCCGGCGGAGGTGCCCCGGGTCCTGGACGACCTGCGCCGATTGCTCGACACGGACGGGCTGACCGGTGTGCCCCTGCTGTCCACCACCGCCATCGACCCGGCCGGAATGGTCGGGCTGCGCGGTGCCCTGGAGCGGACCGTCGCCGAGCGGCAGGCCGCGCTGCGCCGGCTCGCCGGTGACGTCGACACGGTCGTCGCCGGGCTGGACGAGCTGGTCGGCTCGGCCAGACCGGCCGGTGGGCCGGACGACTCGACAGTCGACGGCTTGAACCGGGCGCTGGCCGGAGCTGCCGGCGTGCCCGCGGTGACCGAGGCGGTGCAGCAGGCGTACCGGCACCGGGCCGTCGCGGCCACCGGCTGGCCCCTGGTCCGAGGCTGGCGCCGGTTGCGACCCGACCCGCTGCGCCGGCTGCACCTGCCCGGCCCGGCCGACGCGGGGGCCGACGCGGCGGAAAGCCTGGTCGCGGCCACCTCCGTGCCGGATCCGACGGCCGCCCAACGCTCCGCCCTGGGTCTGGCGATCCGCGCGGTGGCCGACCGGGCCGCCGCCGACCTGCCCGCCGCCTGGCCCGGCGCGGTCACCGCCGCCGCCCGGTCCCGCCTCGGCGACCTGCCGGACGCGCTGGACCGCACGATCGCCGGCACCGACCTCGGCCTCGGCCGTCGACCGCTGTGGTGGCGGGTCGTCGGCGGTTTGCAGTGGCTGGTCACCCTGGCCGCCGTGGTCGGTCTGGGCTGGCTGGTGCTCGGCTACGCGCTGCGGGCACTCGGCCTGCCCGCGCTGGACAACCCGATGGTCGGGCAGGTGCCACTGCCGACCCTGCTGCTGCTCGGCGGTCTGCTGGCCGGGCTGCTGCTGGCGGCGCTGACCCGACCCGTGGTGCGCTGGGCCGCGCGGCGTGCCCGGGCCCGCGCCGAGCAACGCCTGACCGCGAAGGTGGCCCGGGTGGGCGAGGAGTACGTGCTCACACCCGTGCGGGTCGTGCTCGGCTCGTACGCGCAGGCACGCGACGCGCTGAGGGACGCCGCCCGCCGCTGACGCTCCGCACGGCTCGCTACCGCTCTGTGTACGCCCCGAGCGGCGTAGGGTCGGAGCATGGCCACGCCTCAGACCCCCTACGACGCGGTGCTGCACGCCGCACGCGACGTGACCAAGCTGGAGTCCGCCCTCGACGCCGAGATGCTCGGCAGCGCGCTGCTGGGCAGTGTCTACGCGATCGCGGAGACCGACCGCGACACCGCCGTACGGGAGTTCGTCACCGGGTTTCTCGCCGCCACCGCCCGTCGCCGGGTCGCGGCCGCGACCACCATCCGGCAGGTCTTCGCCACGCTCGTCCCGGACGCCGAGGGCACCGATCGGGTGCGTCCGGGCAGCCAGGCACCCACCTGGGCCGGTCAGCTCGGTCGGGTGCACCTCACCGGCACGTGGGCGTACGGCGACGTCTACGGCGACCAGACGTCCTACCTCGCCACCTTCGCCTACGACGACGCGTCCGGCGGCTCGGAGCACGCGCTGGTGGCCCTGGTGGACCACAACATCGGGATCACCAAGGACATCTTCGTCGGCGGGCCGGCGGAACGGATCCTGGACCAGGTCCGCCAGATGTGCGCGGACGACGAGCTGACCTGGTTCCGCACCGAGAATCCGGCCCAGCTCCGTGGCGAGGTGGCCCGCCATCTCGCGGTGACCGACGAGCTGAGCGAGTTGCCCGGCGAGGGTTCCCTCGCCACCGACCGGGCGCTGGTCGGCGCCCGGCTGGCGCTGCTGCCCACCGCGGCCGACCCGACCGGCCCGGCGGAGGTCGAGCCACTCTCCGCCGCCGAGCGCACCGACCTGGTCCGGCGGTTCCTCGCCGCGCCGGAGGCCACCCGCTTCGGGCTGGATTCCGTCGACGGCCCGGAGCTGGCCTCGCTGCACTTCTGCCTGAGCCTGCTGCTGGACCACTCGGCGACCTTCCCGGACGCCGACCCGATGCGCTGGAGCCCGGCGGTGTCCGGGCTCTTCCTGCTTGACTGGGTGCACCGCCGTGCCGTGCTGGACATGGACGACGCCGCGATGCTGCCCCGGGTGCTGCGTGCCTGGGCGCGGTACGCGTCCCGGCAGCGCGGTCTGCCCGAGGCGGCGACCACGCGCACCGACGAGGCGATCGAGGAGATGGTGCCGGAGTTCGCGCGCCTTTACTCCACGGGTGAACGACGCAGCGCCGCCACCGCCGCGGTGGCACAGCTGATGGCCGACGGCGTGGACCCGGACGACCCGGCCGCCCTGGACGCCTGGATCGAGGCGAACCGGCACCGCCTGGCCGACGACGGGGCCTGACGACACCCGAGGCCGGGCGGCATAACGCCGCCCGCCTCGGCCCGACCCAACGCCTCGGCCCGACCCAACGGCTCGGCCCAGCGGCTCGGTCGGCCCAGCGCGCGCGAGACCGGCCGGCGTCTGCGGCGGGTCTCAGCGCAGTGGGCCGAAGACCGCCGCGGCGATCAGCGCGCCGAGCACACCACCGGCGAGCACCTGCGGCACCGTGTGGTCCCTCAGTCGCACCCTGGACCAGCCCACCAACGCCAGCAGCGGGGCGGCGACGAGCACGCGCGTTCCGAACGTCAGGGCCAGGATGACCAGGGTGCCGGCGGACACCGCCGAGTGGATCGACATCTTCCACCAGTGGCTGACCGACACGGCGACCACGAGGCCGACGAGCCCGGCCACCGCCAGCGCCAGCAACGGACGGGGCGCACCGAGCACGGCGAGCAGGGCGAGCCCTCCCGCGACCGAACCCAGGCCGACCAGCAGTGGCACCCGGCGCTGCTCCCGACGGCCGATGTGGTGGTCGGTGAGCCGGCCACGGCGTACGCCGCCGACGATGTAGGCGAACGGGATGCCGGTGACGAAGATCGTGGCGAGCAGACCCCAGACGAGGCCCTGACCCGGACGGCGCGCGCTGTGCCAGCTCACCGTGATGATCAGCAACGACACGAGCACGGCCGGTGCGGTCACCTCGGTGACCAGCCGGGCGATCCGCCGCCCCGGACCGGGTCGGCTGGTGACCGGGCGGAGTTCGGTACCGCCGCCCACGCCACCCCCTCCGGTATGCGCCTACCGCCGAACACCGCCGGCACCGGATGGGCCGCCCCTGTTCGTCACCGTACCGCCGGGGACACCGTCGGGTGCGGCGGTCCGGCCAGCGATGCCAGGCCGGCCGCGAACGTCGGGAGATCGGTCGGAGACGACGGGACCGACGGGCTGGGCCGGCTGGTCGGCACGGCGGGGGTGGCGGGCGGCGCGGGCCTGGTGGCCGGCACGGACCGGGTGCTGGTCGGCGCGGGCCTGGTGGCGGGCACCGACCGGGTGCAGGTCGGGACGGCGGTGGCGGTCGAGGCGTCCGTCGGCGTGGCGGTTGGCTCCAGCGTGGAGGTCGGAGTCAGCGTGGGCGTCGGGTCGAGCGTCGGCGACGGATCCAGCGTGGGCGACGGATCCAGCGTCGACGTCGGGGTCGGAGTCGGGCTGGGGGTCGGAGTCGGATCGGGGCCCGGCGAGTCGGTCGGGTCCGGGTCGGTCGGACCGGGGTCGGTCGGCGAACCGGTCGGCGACGACGGGGGGACGGCCGGTGAGGTGCCCCGGGGCGGCTTCGGCGCCACCGGCGGGTGCGGCGCCCGCGGGGCGGGCCCCGGGTCGGTCACTGTGGGCCCCGACCCAGGCCCTTCCCGGGTACGCCGGGGAGCGGCGGGCAGCCAGCCGCTGGTGGGGCCGACGCTGGGTGAGCCGGGCGGTGGGACTGACGGCTGGCTGGTCATCGGCAGCGGAATCAGCACCGGCCCGACCGACGGGGTCGGGATGAACGGGATGCTGCTGTCCGGCAGCGCGGTGCTGCCCGGGGTGGCCGAGCCGGCGCTGATCGCGGCGAGGATCGGCATCGACGCGGTGCCGGCCAGCAGCGCGACGGTGAGCAGGTAACCCCGGGTGGGGCCACCCGCGCCGGGAGCACGGTGCACGCCGACCACCCTGCGGTAACCGCCCGCGGACCGGTGCCGGCCGAGGGCTGGTGTGCCGGGACCATCACCTGGCTCGTGCACCGCACACCCCTTGTCGTCGGCCGTCGGAGGACATGGATGGACGCCGCCGGCGCTGAAGCCGGCAAATAACTCGATAGGCGCGATCCTGCGGTAATCAGCCTTACGTAGTCACGCTCCGTCGTCCAACCTCCACCGCGTGTCGACACGCGGTGCTGACCGAACGGTGACGAATCATCGCCGGATCGCCCTCGAAACGCAGGCCAGCATGATGGCGACAAACGATGGCAAAGCGTGGGCGGTCGGAATGCGGGGCAGGCGTACTGTGGGCGCGCTCACCTGCTCTGCGAATATGGAGCACGACGGCAACGCAGCCGTGACCTCCGCGCACCCTCGCGGCAGGCGCGGTTGAGCGCCGGCACTCCCGATCCGGGTTCGGCCAGAACCCGGATCACGCCGTGCGGCAACCCCCACCGGGGCTAGGCGCGGCCGCCAGGAACCGGCCCGGCAGCAGCCGGGCAGGCGCACGAGTTGCGCGGCCGGGTGACCCCCCGGTGCCGACGCAGACACGACAGGGAGAGACCGATGGCAAAGGGCGACCCCGGGGGCACCACCCGCAGCAGGCGGCCTGCACCCCGCTCCAAGAAGGGCGCGGCCGGTAATCCGGAGCTGGTGCAGCTGCTCACCCCCGACGGCGAGCGCATCGACAGCGCCACCGGGCCGGACGGCACCGTGTACCGCGTGGACTTCACCGACGAGGAATACCGCGGGCTCTACCGCGATCTGGTGATGGTCCGCAAGCTGGATGCCGAGGCGACCGCCCTCCAGCGCCAGGGCGAGCTGGGCCTCTGGGCCAGCCTGCTCGGCCAGGAGGCCGCTCAGGTCGGCTCCGGGCGGGCGCTGCGATCGCAGGACATGGCTTTCCCGACCTACCGGGAGCACGGCGTCCTCTACTGCCGGGGCATCGACCCGATCATGCCGCTGGGCCTGTTCCGCGGTGTCGACCAGGGCGGCTGGGACCCGAACGAGTTCAAGTTCAACATGTACACGATCGTCATCGGTGCGCAGACCCTGCACGCCACCGGCTACGCCATGGGCATCACCATGGACGGCAAGATCGGCAACGACGACGGCGAGGCCGCGATCGCCTACTTCGGCGACGGGGCCACCAGCCAGGGCGACGTGAACGAGGCGTTCGTCTGGGCCAGTGTCTTCAACGCGCCGCTGGTCTTCTTCTGCCAGAACAACCAGTACGCGATCTCCGAGCCGCTGGAGCGCCAGACCCGGGTCCCGCTCTACCAGCGGGCCGCCGGCTTCGGCTTCCCCGGCGTACGGGTGGACGGCAACGACGTCCTGGCCTCGTACGCGGTGACCCGCACGGCGCTGGACAACGCCCGGCACGGGCAGGGCCCGAGCCTGATCGAGGCGTACACCTACCGGATGGGCGCGCACACCACCTCCGACGACCCGACCCGCTACCGGATCGCCAGCGAGGTCGAGTCGTGGCAGGCCAAGGACCCGATCACCCGGGTCAAGGCCTTCCTGGAGAAGCAGCAGATCGCCGACGCGACCTTCTTCGCCGAGGTCGACGAGCAGGCCCGCCGCGAGTCGGTGCACCTGCGCGAGCGGGTGCTCAACATGCCCAACCCGGAGCCGGTGACGATGTTCGACCACGTCTACCCCAACGGCTCTCCGCTGCTCGACGAGCAGCGCGCGAAGTTCAACCGCTACATGGAGTCCTTCGAAGGGAGCGCCCACTGATGGCCACGGAGACGCTCACCCTCGGCAAGGCCCTCAACACCGGCCTGCGCCGCGCCCTGGAGACCGACCCCAAGGTCATCATCATGGGCGAGGACGTCGGCAAGCTCGGCGGTGTCTTCCGGATCACCGACGGGCTCCAGAAGGACTTCGGCGACCAACGGGTCATCGACACCCCGCTGGCCGAGTCCGGCATCATCGGCACGGCGGTCGGTCTGGCCATCCGCGGCTACCGGCCGGTCTGCGAGATCCAGTTCGACGGTTTCGTCTACCCCGCGTACGACCAGATCGTGTCGCAGGTGGCGAAGATGCACTACCGCTCGGGCGGCAAGCTCAGCATCCCCATGGTGATCCGGATCCCGTTCGGCGGTGGCATCGGCGCCGTCGAGCACCACTCCGAGTCGCCGGAGGCGTACTTCGCGCACACCGCCGGTCTGAAGGTCGTGACCTGCTCCAACCCGCAGGACGCGTACGTGATGATCCAGCAGGCCATCGCCTCGGATGACCCGATCGTCTTCCTGGAGCCCAAGCGGCGCTACTGGGAGAAGGGTCAGGTCGACCTGAACGCGCCGCTGTCCGAGGCGTACCCCCTGCACTCGGCCCGGGTCGTGCGGCCCGGCACCGACGTCACGGTGCTGGCCTACGGGCCGATGGTGCGGACCTGCCTGGAGGCGGCGACCGCCGCCGCGGAGGACGGCCGGGAGCTGGAGGTCATCGACCTGCGCTCGCTCTCCCCGCTGGACCTGGGCGCCGCGTACGAGTCGGTGAAGCGCACCGGCCGCGCGGTCGTGGTGCACGAGGCACCGTCCAACATCGGTCTCGGCGCCGAGTTGGCCGCCCGGATCACCGAGGAGTGCTTCTACTCCCTGGAGTCGCCAGTGCTGCGGGTGACCGGCTTCGACACCCCCTACCCGGCCTCCCGGGTGGAAGAGGAATACCTGCCCGACCTCGACCGGGTGCTCGACGCCGTCGACCGCACCTTCGGCTGGTGATCGACATGTCCCGGATCAAGACGTTCAACCTGCCCGACCTGGGCGAAGGGCTGACCGAGGGCGAGATCCTTGCCTGGCTGGTCAAGGTCGGCGACACCATCGAGCTGAACCAGCCGATCGTCGAGGTCGAGACCGCCAAGGCGGCGGTGGAGATCCCGGCGAAGTGGGCCGGGCAGGTGCAGGCGATCCACCACCCGGAGGGCACCACCGTCGAGGTCGGTACGCCGATCATCGCGATCGACACCGATCCGGGTGCCGGCCCGTTGGAGGCGCCGTCGACCACGGCCACGCCCAGCAGCGACCTGCCCACCCCGTCGGCGGCCTCGCTGGCGGCGGTGGAGGTGGCGCCTGCCGAGGGCATGATCGAGCCCGGCCTGATCGGCGGGGCGGCCCCGGGTGGACGGACGGCGGTGCTGGTCGGTTACGGCCCGCGTACGACGGCCGCGAAGCGTCGCCCGCGCAAGGGTGGTGTCCCGGCGCAGGCCGCTGCGGCCCCCGCTCCGGCGGCACCGGCTCCGCAGCCGGTGGTCGCGCCAGTGGCGGCTCCGGCTCGTAACGGGCAGGCCGCGACGGCGACCGGCGGGCTGGTCCTGGCCAAGCCTCCGGTGCGCAAGCTCGCCAAGGACCTCGGGGTCGACCTCGGCACGGTGACCGGGTCGGGCCCGTTGGGTTCGATCACCCGGGAGGACGTGCAGCAGGCGGCGAGCGGTGCCGTGGCCGAGCCGATCGCGACCCCGTCGGTGACGACGAGCGCCGCGAGCTTCGGCACGGACCGCGAGCAGCGCATCCCGGTCAAGGGGGTTCGCAAGCTCACCGCCGAGAACATGTCCCGCTCGGCGTTCACCGCCCCGCACGTGACGGAGTTCCTGACCGTCGACGTGACCCGGGCGATGAAGGCTCTGGACCGACTGCGCGGTCGACGGGAGTGGCGCGACGTACGGGTCTCGCCGCTGCTGCTGGTGGCGAAGGCCGTGCTGCTGGCGGTGAAGCGTCACCCGATGGTCAACTCGACCTGGGCCGGCGACGAGATCGTGGTCAAGGACTACGTCAACCTCGGTATCGCGGCGGCCACCGAGCGTGGCCTGATCGTGCCGAACGTCAAGGACGCCGGCCGGCTCTCGCTGCGGGAGTTGGCGGACGCACTGAACGGCCTGGTGCAGACGGCCAAGTCCGGCCGTACCTCGCCAGCGGACATGTCCGGTGGCACCTTGACCATCACCAACGTCGGGGTGTTCGGAGTGGACACCGGCACGCCGATCCTGCCGCCGGGCGAGTCCGCGATCCTGGCCTTCGGTGCCGTGCGGGAGATGCCCTGGGTGCACAAGGGCAAGGTCAAGGCGCGTCAGGTCACCACGCTGGGGCTGAGCTTCGACCACCGGATCATCGACGGTGAGCTGGGTTCGAAGTTCCTGCGCGACATCGGCGACTTCCTCACCGATCCGGAGGCGGCGCTGCTCGCCTGGACCTGATCGTTCGCGACGCCAGCCACGGCCGGTGTGCCACGGGTTAACGCCCGGCACACCGGCCGTGTCGTTTGGGCGACGGAAACGTCAGCCAGATCGACTGTTGACCTTTGATTGTTAGGCAGGTGTCTCAGCTCACCTAATAATCGATGGAAGTTGGCCGGGTTCTGCGGTTAAATAGACGCATCAGGGGCTGACAACCGAATAGCTAGGGGGACCCACCAATGAGCATGATCGAGCGAATCCGCAACCACCGCGACGCGACCCGCCGCGCCCGTGCCATCGAGCACGCGCTGCGCTCGGCGAACTCGCCGGCGGTTCGCGAGGAAATCCTCGTCATCGCCCAGCGTCACATGAGCTGACGCTCCTCGACATTCCTACCTCCTCCAGATCGATGGCCCACCCGGTCCGCCGGGTGGGCCATCGGCGTCTCCGGCCATCGGCCACCGGGATTCCGCCCTGCCGCAGCGCCCGGTACGGTGGGCTTCGGTCGCCGCCCGCCGACCCGGCAGGGGCCGAGCTGACAGAAGCTGCTCGACACCGACCGGCCACGCAAAGTGACGACCGGTGCTCCTTGGACGGGCCGTGCCACCACCCGATACCGTGCGGGGAGCCGGCACAGCGGTACGCCGGTGACGCCGGCAGCCATGCCGAGGAGACCGATCGGCACCGGCGAGCCGACATGTGATGGAGGAGGCGCACCCATGACGTCCGAGGGCCCGCACCGCCCCGGCCAAGAGCCGGACGAGGTGTCACCGGGCGCCGGCGGACCGGCGCCGTACGGCGACCGCCCGGCGCAGCCGGACAACAGCCACAACGCCGCCGGCCCCGACCTGGGCTGGGCGCCCCCGCCGCCGACGCGGCCCAACCCGTCGACGCCAGCATGGGCGACCCAGTCCGAGCAGCCACCGGCCCCCGCCTGGGGTGCCGCCGCTGCCCCGCAGCCCAGCGACCCGGCGCAGCCTGCCTGGGCGGCCGGCGGCACGAGCGAGCCGCCGCAGCAGCAGCCCGGCACCTGGCCCGGCAACGACGGCACACCGGCCCCCGCGCAGCCTGCCCCCTGGGCGGCGCAGCAGCAGGGCTGGACGCCGGCCGAGCAGAGCGCACCCGCACCAAACTGGACTCCGAACGCCGCTGAGCAGCCCGAGTGGGTGCAGGCCCAGCCGGCCGCGCGAGGTGCCGCGCAGGTGCCTCCGGCCACCACTGCCTGGCCTGCCCAGGAAGACCCGGCCCGAGCCGGAGGCTGGGGTGGGGCGCAGCAGCCCAACCCGCCCGCCGGTGACTGGCACGGCGCCGAGTCGCAGCAGCCCGAGATGCCGCAGGCCGGTGGTTGGTCCGGCGGCGCTCAGCAGGACGACGCGCCCGGCAACGGCGGTTGGCCCGCCAGCAACGCCGCCGCGCGCGACGACCAGCCGGTGTGGACGCCGGCTGAGCAGTCGCCGCCGGCCTGGGGCCAACCTGCCGAACCGAACGAGCAGCCCGCCCCCGAGTGGGGACAGGCCGCCCAGCCCGGCGCCGCCCGTGGCGCGGCCCAGGTGCCGGCACCGGCGGCGAACTGGCCCAGCCAGGACGACCCGGCCCACTCCGGTGGGTGGGCCGCACAGCAGCAGGCACAACCCGCAGCCTGGAATGACGGCGGCGACGCGCGGCAGGACCAGGCCGAGCAGCCGGCTGCCTGGGGCGGGGCCGAGAGCCGTCCGCAGCAGCCCGACTGGGTGCTCGCACCTCAGGACCAGCCGGCCGAACGGCCGGAGCCGGCAGTGTGGAATCCGCCGGAGCAGAGTGGCCTGCCCGCGCGTGCCAGCGTCAGTGTGCCCAGCAACGACGGCGTGCCCGGCTGGGCCGCCAACCAGGACAACGCCGCACAGGCCAACCCCGGCGTGCCGGCGGTCGAGCCGTGGGCACCCGGTGAGGTGTGGGGACGCGCCGAAGCGGAGGCTTCCGCCCAGTCCCGCGGTGGCTGGGAGGCGGACCGGGGCGACGAGGCACCTGCCTACCAGCCCGGGCCCGCGCCGGGCATCTCGCCCGCGAACGCCGTGCCGCTGCCCCCACAGGAGCAGCGTGTGCCGGGCGCCAGCCTGGCCGCCGCCCCGCCGGCCGACTACGCGCCGCCCCAGGCCCAGTTCGCCCCGATCCCCGAGCAGCCCGCGTACGCCGAGCGGGAGGCCCCGGACGCCGCCGCGCAGTACGAGGCGGAGCCCGGCTGGGGCCGCGCCGGCGACGCTCCCGCGAGCGGCGGCGCCATGGTGCCTGCCCCGCGTACCTCTCCGGAGTCCGGAGCGGGCCGCGCGGTCGTGCCGGCGTCGGAGGCCGACTCGGCGGACGGCGCGGCGGCCCGCGCCACTGCGAGCGCTTCGGTGCCGCTGGCCAGCCGGGTGATGCCACCGACCGACCAGGCCATCCGGCCCACCGGCACGGCGACACCACAACCCCGGGTGTACGGCCGCCCGGCTCGACCCGAGCCGGAGAACGAGCCGGAGCCGGAGGCGTTCCAGGGCGACCCGGGAGCCGACCGGCAGGCCGCACCGGAGTGGCAGAACGACTCCCACCGCCAGGCCGCACCGGAGTGGCAGAACGACGCCCAGCGCCAGGCCGCACCCGAGTGGCCAAACGAGTCGCAGCGCCAGGCCGGTCCCGGTTGGGGCGGCGAGTCGGCTGCCGATCCCCGCTTCGACGACCGGCAGCCCGCACCGAACACGTTCGGTGAGGCCCCGTCGGCGCCGCCGGCGTTCCCGCCCGGTGTGCCGTCCTTCGTCGACACGCCCGGCAACAACCGGCCGATGAACGGCACCCGGCCGCACGCCGGTGCCGAACGACCGGCCGACCAGTTCGGCGGCCCCGGGTCACCTGCCTCCGGCGCCGCCGCGGTGAACGGGGCGTCGGCCTTCGGCGGGTCGAACTTCGGTGGGCCAGGGTCCGGCGGGTCGGGCTTCGGTGCCGGGCCGGCAACCGAGCCGGTGCCGGGCGGAAACTTCCCGCCGTCGTTCCCGCCCGCGCAGCAGCCCACGTCGTCCTGGGGCCAGGAGGTCGGCCAGTCGGACCAGGGCCGGTTCGACGCGTTCAAGCCGGACGCCGACGAGCCGAAGGCGGAGCCGCCCACGCCGAAGGTCCGCAACGGTCGGGTGCTGGCCGCAGTGCTGATCGCGGCGGTGTTGATCCTGGCGGTGCCGCTCGGCCTGCTGATGCTGCTCGGCAAGTTCGGCGGCGACGACGGTCCGTCGTTCGACCCGGCGGTCGGCACCTGCGTGAAGCAGTCCGGTCAGGGTGGCGCCACGGCGGCGGACTGCGGCGAGGCGGACGCTTTCACGATCGTCTCGAAGGTGGACGCCAAGGAAAAGTGCACCGACACGACGCAGCCGCACGTGGTGCTGCCGGGTGACGGCACCAACCGGGTGCTCTGCCTCAAACCGGCCACGAAGTAGCTCGACCGGCGGCGGGGTTCACGGGCGACCGTGACCCCGCCGTCGTCGTACCCCACCACCTGGGCCTTTCCTGCCTCGTCCCGTTGATCGTTGGCAGCTGAGCAACTCGACACGCCGAGCACCGCACTGCTGAGCTGCCACCACTGCTGAGCTGCCACTACTGCTGAACTGCCACCGATCGAAATGTTGACTGTCGTCCGGGTCACGACGACCGATACGGAGAAGCCTCGCCGTGGCAGGCTGACAGGCATGGGAACGACTGCACGAGTACGGGCTCCAGAGCTGCACGGCCGGGGTTGGCTGAACACCGGTGGACGCGACCTCAAGCTCGCCGACCTTCGCGGCAAGATCGTTTTGGCGGATTTCTGGACGTTCTGCTGTATCAACTGCCTGCACGTTCTCGACGAGCTGCGCCCGTTGGAGGAGAAGTACGGCGACGTGCTCGTCGTGATCGGTGTGCACTCGCCGAAGTTCGAGCACGAGAAGGACGCCGACGCGCTCGCCGCCGCCGTCGAGCGGTACGGGGTGCACCACCCCGTACTCGACGATCCTGAGATGGAGATGTGGCAGCAGTACGCCGCGCGGGCCTGGCCGACCCTGTCGGTGATCGACCCCGAGGGGTACGTGGTGGCCACCATGGCCGGCGAGGGGCACGCCGAAGGGCTGGCCCGGCTGATCGACGAGCTGATCGCCACCCACGAGGCCAAGGGCACCCTGCACCGGGGCGATGGTCCGTACGTCCCGCCGCCGGCGCCAGAGACCGCGCTGCGCTTCCCCGGTAAGGCGGTGCAGCTGCCGAACGGCAACCTGCTGGTCTCGGACTCGGCCCGGCACTCCCTGGTCGAGGTTGCCCCGGACGGCGAGACGCCGGTGCGCCGGATCGGCTCGGGCGAGCGGGGCCGGGCCGACGGGCCGGCTGCCGCGGCGACGTTCTCCGAGCCGCAGGGTGTGTGCCTGCTGCCCACGCATGTCGCCGAGGTCGCCGGCTACGACCTGGTGGTGGCCGACACGGTCAACCACCTGCTGCGCGGCGTACGGCTGGAGTCCGGCGAGGTGGTCACAGTGGCCGGCAGTGGGCGGCAGTGGCGCGCCTCGGTCGACGACCACGCCCACGACGCGTTCGCCGTCGACCTCTCCTCCCCGTGGGACCTGGCCTGGTACGACGACAAGCTGATCATCGCGATGGCCGGCATCCACCAGCTCTGGTGGTTCGACCCGATCAAGCGGACCACTGGCATGTACGCCGGCACCACCGTCGAGGCGCTGCGCGACGGCCCGTTGGCCGAGGCGTGGATGGCGCAGCCGTCGGGGCTCTCGGTCTCGGCCGACGGCACCCGGCTCTGGGTCGCCGACAGCGAGACCAGCGCCATCCGGTACGTGGAGAACGGCGTGCTGGGCACCGCCGTCGGGCAGGGTCTGTTCGACTTCGGGCACGTGGACGGCCCGGCGGAGACGGCGCTGCTCCAGCACCCGCTGGGCGTGTGCGCGCTGCCGGACGGCTCAGTGCTGATCGCGGACACGTACAACGGCGCGGTGCGCCGCTTCGACCCGGCCAGCAACCAGGTCTCCACTGTCGCCGACGGGTTGGGGGAGCCGAGCGACCTGGTGCTCACCCCAGCCGGCGAGGTGCTGGTGGTGGAGTCCGCCGCGCACCGGTTGACCCGGCTCGCCCCGGGTGCCCTGTCGGCGGCGGGTGCCAGCACGGTGGACGGGCCCCGGCACCGCACCGAGCGCAAGCCGACGGACGTCGCGGCCGGTGAGGTCACCCTGGACATCGTCTTCACCCCGGCGCCGGGGCAGAAGCTGGACGAGACGTACGGGCCGTCGACCCGGTTGGTGGTCTCCGCGTCTCCGCCGGAGCTGCTGGTGGACGGTGCCGGCACGGGCACCGAGCTGTCCCGTCGGCTGGTGCTCAACGGCGAGGTCACCGCCGGGGTGTTGCAGGTGACCGCCCAGGCGGCGACCTGTGACGCGGACGTCGAACACGCGGCGTGCCACCTGACCCGGCAGGACTGGGGCGTACCGGTCCGGGTGGTCGACGGTGCCGTGACCCGGCTGCCTCTGGTGCTCCGCGGCCTGGACGCCTGACGTGACCTTCAGGGGCCCGGTGGGCCCCTGAAGGTCACGCGAACGGGGCCAGCGGGATGTCGGCGTCGATCAGGGTGGCGCGGACCAGCTCGGCGGCGGAGACCGCGCCCGGGGTGTCGCCGTGCAGGCAGATCGAGTCGACCGAGCAGGGGATGACGGTGCCATCTACCGCCACCACGCTCCGCTCGACGGCCATGCGCACCGCCCGTTCGGCCACCTGCTCCGGGTCGGTGATCACCGCGCCGGGGGTGCCGCGCGGCACCAATGCCCCGTTGGGCAGGTAGGCGCGGTCGGCGAAGGCCTCGGCGACGACCGGCAGGCCCGCGCCGACGGCGAGCTGAGCGAGCGTCGAGCCGGGTAGGCAGAGCACGGGCAGCTCGGGGTCGTACCCGGTGACCGCCGCGACCACCGCCGCCGCCTGGGACTCGTCGGTGCTGGTCGCGTGGTAGAGCGCGCCGTGCGGTTTGAGGTAGCGGACCCGGGTGCCGAACAGCCGGCAGAACGCGTTCAACGCCCCGAGCTGGTAGGTCACCTCGTCGCGTAGCTCAGCGAAGTCGTACGCGATGTGCCGTCGACCGAAGCCGGCCAGGTCCCGGTAGCCGACCTGCGCGCCCACCGCGACCCCGCGCCGTGCGGCGCCCTCGCAGACCCGCCGCATGGTGGACGGGTCGCCGCCGTGGAAGCCGCAGGCGACGTTGGCGGAGGTGACGAGGCCCAGCAGCGCCTCGTCGTCGCCGAGTCGCCAGATGCCGAAGCCCTCGCCCAGGTCAGCGTTGAGGTCCATGGAATCTGACGGTAGTCCCTGGGCGGGCCTGCGCGAGCGGGGTCACGTCGGTGACCACCCCGATGACGGGGTATCCGCCGGTGGTCGGGTGATCGGCCAGGAAGATCAGGGGTTGTCCGTCGGCCGGCACCTGCACCGCGCCGAGCGCGATGCCCTCGCTGGGCAGCTCGCCGGCGACCGCGCGGGGCAGCGGCGCGCCAGCGAGTCGCGCGCCGACCCGGTTGCTCACCGGGCTGACGGTGTACGCGGTGCCGAACAGCAGGTCGAGTGCCGCTGGTGTGAACCAGTCGTCGCGAGGGCCGAGGCTGAGCATCAGGTGCAGCTCCGGTGGGGGCGCGGAGCAGACGGTCAGGTCCACCGGCGCGGGTGCGTCGAGCGGCTCGCCGAGCGGCAGCCGGTCGCCGTCGCCCAGCCGAGGCGGACCGAGCCCGGAGAGGGTGTCGGTGGCCCGGCTGCCGAGCACCGGCGACACGTCGATGCCGCCCGCCACCGCCAGCCAACTCCGTACGCCCCGACGGGCTGGGCCGATCCGCAGCACCGTCCCGGCCGGCACGGTGAGCGGGCGCCCGGTGTCGCCGGGCCGATCGCCCGCGTGGACGGTCACCTCGGCGCCGGTGACCGCCACCGTGGTGGCCCGGGTCAGCCGCACCGTGCAGCCGGTCAGGGTGATCTCCAGGCCGGCGGCGTGCTCCGGGTTGCCGACCAGGCGGTTGGCCAGCCGCAGGGCCGCCGGGTCGAGGGCACCGGACCGGGGGACCCCCAGGTGCGCCCAGCCGGGCCGACCCAGGTCCTGCACGGTGGTGAGCGCACCGGCGCGGAGCACCTCGATGGCGGGCGGGCGGGTCATGCCGCGGCCATCCGGACCGGGGTGCCCGGGCCGAGTCGGGCCGGCGGGTCGGCGTGGACGTCGAAGAGGACCAGGTCGGTGCGGCCGACCAGCTGCCAGCCGCCGGGCGACGCGCCCGGGTAGATGCCGGCGTACGGGCCGGCCAGGGCGACCGAACCGGGTGGCACCCGGGGGCGGGGCGTGGCCAGCCTGGGCAGCGCCAGCTCGGCAGGCAGCCCGGTCAGGTACGGGAAGCCGGGGGCGAAGCCGCAGAACGCGACCCGGAACCGAGTGCCGGTCAGCCGGGACAGCACGGCGGGCACGTCGACGCCCCAGTGCTCGGCCACCGCCGGCAGGTCGGGTCCGTCGAAGTCGACCGGAACGACGGTCTCCGTGCCGTCGTCGTGCTCGTCCGTGCCGCGACGGGCGGTGGCGGCGGTCACAATGGCCGGCGCCCACCGGGTCAGCTGCGCGGCCGTGGCAGCCGGGTCGGGCAGGCCGTCGAGCAGGACGGTGCTGGCCGCCGGCACGATCTCGACGGCGGCCAGGTCACCCTGCTCCCGACGCCGCCACAGCTCGGCTCGCCATGCGTCGACCAGGTCGGCCTCGGGCACGCCGTCGGGGTCGGTGCAGTCGAGGAGCAGGGCGTGCGCCCCGACGGGTCGGATCCGCATCGGCTCATCCTCGCCGATGGCCGGCGGTCGCGGTGTTCACGGCGACGGTGCCGGGTGTCACCGCCGTGACTACTTGCAAGTAACCTACGGTGCCGTAACCTAAGGAGGTGACCACCTCCGCCCCGCTTCGCCTGAAGCCGGTCGACATCGGTAAGCCCCGGATGCGCGGCTGGCTGCACACGTACGCCTTCTTCGTCGCGGTGGTGTGCGGCATCGTGCTCTGCTCGATCGCCGCCACCCGACCCGGGTGGGCGCCCCTGGTCAGCTGCCTCATCTACAGCCTGACGGTCTGTGGGCTCTTCGGCACGAGCGCGCTCTACCACCGTCGGGTGTGGTCGGAGCGCGGCTACCAGCTGATGCGCCGGATGGACCACTCGATGATCTTCGTGTTCATCGCTGGTACGTACACGCCGCTCTGCGTGATGCTGCTCGCACCCCGCCCGGCCACCGTGATGCTGTCCCTGGTCTGGGGTGGCGCACTGGCCGGCGTGGCGCTCAAGGTGGTCTGGCCGCACGCGCCGCGCTGGGTGTCCGCGCCGCTCTACCTGGCGCTGGGCTGGGTGGCGGTGGCCATGTTGCCGGAGATCCTGAACGGCGGCGGCGTCACTGCACTGGTGCTGCTGGTCGTCGGCGGCGCGATCTACAGCGTCGGCGCTGTCTTCTACGCGTTGCGGCGGCCCAACCCGTGGCCGACCGTCTTCGGTCACCACGAGTTCTTCCACGCCTGCACGCTGCTGGCGGCGCTCTGCCACCACATCGCGATCTACTTCGCACTGTTCGCCTGAGCGCCCGAGCCCGCCAGGACGCAGGCGCGGCCCGCACCGCAAGATCCGCGCAACTTCGGGGAAACTGCTGCCTCGACGGGCTTTCAGGCAGCAGTTTCCCGGAAAGTGCGCGGATCTTGCCAGGGGTGGCCGGGGTGGTGGTCCCTCCGGGTAGAGACGCGAGCCGGGGCCCCGCGACGCTGCGGGACCCCGGAGTTTCGCGAGCGAGGTTCAGACCGGTCGGCCCGGCCGACGCACCTCGCGGTATTCCTGGACGACCTGGTCGTCCTGGACCGGCACCACCCGGTCCGCCACGACGCGCTGCTCGCGCACCGGCGCGGCGACCACAGTGCGGCGGCGGCTGTTCCAGAAGTAGAGGGTCGTGATCAGGCCGGCGACGCCGGCCAGCATCAGCACCCAGCCGACCACGGACAGGTCCAGCCAGCCCAGGTCGGCCTCCACGGCGAATGCGAGGATCGCGCCGAGCGCGATCAAGAAAATGCTGCCACCAATGCCCATGTCTCGCTCCTCGGCTCAAAACCTGGCGTACGACGCGCCGCGGCCGTCGGTAGGGGTGCGGCATCCATCGACTTACCCAGGCACGGAGATCGCCAATCGGGCAAGCTGGGAGTATGACGGACGCCGACCCCGAGACCCGGACGCTGGTGTTGTTGCGGCACGCGAAGGCCGAGCAGGGCAGCGACGCGGCGGACGACGCCGAACGGCCTCTCAGCGCACGCGGGACCGCAGACGCCGCAGCGGCCGGCGCCTGGCTGGCGCGCCACGGGTTGCTACCCGACGTGGTGATCTGCTCGACGGCCAGACGCACCCGCCAGACCTGGCACGGGGTGGCGATGGGGATGACCGGTTCGCCGCCGGAGGGTGGCCCGACCGGGCCACGGCCGACCGTCCGTTACGAGCCTGGCGCGTACGACGCGCACCCCGAGGAGTTGCTGGCGCTGGTCCGCACGATCGACCCCACGGCTCGCACGGCGCTGCTGATCGCCCACAATCCGGGCATCTCACTGCTCTCCGCGCTCCTCGACCCGGAGGGCGCGGCGGACGAAGGTCTACGCACCGCGGAACTGGCGGTGCACCGTGGCCCACTCGGCTGGGCGGAACTGGGTCGGTCGAGCGCTCCGATCGTCGAGCGGCACACCGCACGCGACTGAGCCACCCGCCGCTTCTCGACGGGTGGCTCAGAGGTACGCGCCCAGGCCCAGCTCAGGACGGCGGCGCGGTTGGTGGCGGCGGGTCCGGCGGCGGCGGCATCATCGCGGTCGGATGAGAGAGCCGGTTCTCCTCCACGATGAGGGTCCGGGCCCGCTTGCGCCGGTCCTGCCAGAACCAGAGCGTGGTCAGCAGTACGGCCAGCCCGGCCAGGATGAAGACCCAGCCGACCGCCCGTACGTCGATCCACCAGACGTTGGCTCTCAGCGCGAAGGTCAGGATCGCGCCGATCGCGATGAGAAAAATGCCGCTTCCGACACCCATATGCGCTGCACTCCCCCGTGCGGTGGCTCTGGGCGTTCCCTTTCGAGGTCACGCGACGGTTACCCGCCACGCCGCCGGCATACCCGGCCAGGCTCGCCCAATACCCGGCCCGAGGAGGGACCGAGCGGTGTTCCTTGCCGCGGATTGGGACGTCGGGGCCGGGAAGCAGAGGCGTCGCTGACCCCTCGGACGCGGCAACGGCCGGTAGGGCAGCTGCCCCACCGGCCGTCGGTGTCGGTCCCAGGTGGTGCGACCCGGGACCGGTCAACCGTGCCGTGGCACGGTCAGAAGGCCTCCTCCGGGAGGTCCATGATGTCGAGGTCGGTGTTCTCGATGATCCGCCGGTCGGCACCGATGCGGGGCAGCACCTCGCGGGCGAAGAAGCGGGCAGCGGCCACCTTGCCGGTGTAGAACGCCTTGTCGCTGGCGGAGACCTCGCCGGTCAGTGCCTTCAGCGCCACCTCGGCCTGCCGCTGGAGCAGCCAGGCGACAACCAGGTCGCCGATCGCCAGCAGGAACCGCCGGCTGCTCAGCCCGACCTTGTAGAGCGCGCGGGTTTCGCCACCCTGCGCCTCACCCAGCCAGCCGGTCATCACGCCGAGGATGTTCTGCACCTCGGCCAGCGCCTTACCGAGCGCCTGCCGCTCCTCCTTGAGCTGGCCGTTGCCCGCCTCGGAGGAGATGAACTCCTGGATCTCGCTGGCGACCGCCATCAGCGCCTTGCCGTTGTCCCGGACGATCTTGCGGAAGATCAGGTCCAGGCTCTGGATGGCGGTGGTGCCCTCGTACAGGGTGTCGATCTTCGCGTCGCGGACGTACTGCTCCAGCGGGTAGTCCTGGAGGAACCCGGAACCACCGAAGGTCTGCAGGGACTCGTGCCCGAGCATCTCGTAGGCCCGCTCCGACCCGACGCCCTTGACCAGCGGCAGCAGCAGGTCGTTGACCCGCTTGGCCAGCTTGGTGGCCTTCTCGTCGCCGGCGGCCTCGGCGATGGCGACCTTGTCCTGCCAGGAGGCGGTGTAGAGAACCAGGGCACGAAGACCCTCGGCGTACGACTTCTGCAGCAGCAGCGAGCGACGCACATCCGGGTGGTGGGTGATGGTGACCCGCGGGGCGGTCTTGTCGGCCTGCTGGATGAGGTCGGCGCCCTGCACCCGGCTCTTCGCGTATTCCAAAGCGTTGAGGTAGCCGGTGGAGAGGGTGGCGATGGCCTTGGTGCCGACCAGCATCCGGGCGTACTCGATGATCATGAACATCTGCCGGATGCCGTCGTGCTTGTCGCCGAGCAGCCAGCCCTTGGCCGGTACGCCGTGCTCGCCGAAGGTCAGCTCGCAGGTGTTGGAGACCTTCAGGCCCATCTTGTGCTCGACGTTCGTGGTGTAGACGCCGTTGCGCTCACCCAACTCGCCGGTGGTCTCGTCGAAGTGGAACTTCGGCACCACGAAGAGCGACAGGCCCTTGGTGCCGGGGCCACCGACGCCCTCGACGCCGACCGGGCGGGCCAGCACGTAGTGCACGATGTTGTCGCTCAGGTCGTGCTCACCCGAGGTGATGAAGCGCTTCACGCCCTCGATGTGCCAGGAACCGTCGGGCTGCTGGATCGCGCGGGCACGGCCGGCACCGACGTCCGAGCCGGCGTCCGGCTCGGTGAGCACCATCGTGGAGCCCCACTGCTTGTCGATGAAGAGCTTGGCCCACCGCTTCTGCTGCTCGTTGCCCTCGACCTCCAGGACGTGCGCGAAGGAGGGGCCGGAGGCGTACATCCAGATGGGGGCGTTCGAGCCGAGGACCAGTTCGGCGAGGGCCCACCAGAGGGCGCGCGGCGCGTTGGTGCCGCCCAGGTGCGGCGGCAGGTCCAGGCGCCAGAACTCGGAGTCCATGAACGCCTGGTACGACTTCTTGAACGACGCCGGCAGCGGCGCGGTGTGCGTGGCCGGGTCGAACACCGGCGGGTTGCGGTCGCTGTCCGTGTAGCTGGCGGCCAGATCGCCACGGGCGAGGCGGTCGAGCTCAGCGAGGAACGTGCGGGCGGTGTCGACGTCGAGTTCCGAATAGGGCTCCTGGCCGAACGCCTGGTCCGCCCCGAAGACCTCGAACAGGTTGAACTCAAGGTCCCGCAGGTTGCTCTTGTAGTGGGTCATGCTCGCTGGCCCCGCTTCCGGACAGGTGTTACCGATCAGTAACCCACACTGTATTACTCGCGGGTAGCCAGCGACAAGCGGATCACCCAAGTGACGGCGATTACACACCTCCGGGCCGCGCTGACCGAATCAGCTCTCGGCGGCGCCGACCTCCCAGCTCGGGACCGCTGCGGTCACGGCGGTGCGGGCACCGACGTACTCCATGAGGACCAGAGCGATGTCGTCGTCGAGGCGACCATGGACCCACTCGATCAGCGCCGTCTCCAGTGAGGCCAGCCCGTTGGCGACAGTGCCGTGACCGAGCAGTCGCCAGGCCCGGTCGGCGGTCGGGAAGAACTCCCCGTCACGCCGCGCCTCGCCGAGCCCGTCGGTGAACAGCAGCAGCCGGTCGCCGGGCTCCAGGCGTTCGACCCGGGGGCGGACCACCGGCATGAACCCGAGCGGAGGGGCCGGCGCCGGCGGCTCCAGCGGGATCACCGCGCCCCGACGCAGCAGCAGCGGCGGCGGATGTCCGCAGTTGACGATCGTGAGCGTGCCACCGCGCTCCTCCACCAGAGCCGCGGTGACGAAGTCCTCGTCGCCCACGTTGCGGGCGACCGCGCGGTCCAGGTCGGCGACGACGGCCCGCAGGTCGGCCCGCTCGTAGGCCACGTGGCGATAGGAACCGAGGACGATGCTCGCCAGCCGGACCGCGTCCAGGCCCTTGCCGCGCACGTCACCGATGATCATGCGTACGCCGTAGGGCGTGTCGATCGCCTCGTACAGGTCACCGCCGATCTCGGCCGTGGCGGTGGAGGAGATGTAGCGACCGGCGACCGAGAGCGTCCCGACCTGCGGGCCGAGTGGACGCAGCACAGCCTGCTGGGCCACCGAGGCGAGCTTGGTCAACTCGACGATCCGGTCCGCCTGCTTCTGGCGGACCGATGTCACCGCCACCGCCAGCCCGGTGGCGAGCGCGACCCAGACCACGTTGACCGAGGTGACCAGCAACATCTCCGGATCGAGCAGCGCGAAGGCGACCCCGATCACTGTCGCGGCGACACCCACCCCCAGCACCACCGGCCAGGCCGCCAGTGCGGCGGCCAGGATCGGTGCGGCCGCCAACAGTGCGATGTAGTTCGCCGAACGCCCGTCCGCCGCCTCGACCGCCGACACGATCGCGAGCAGAACGAGGGCCGCGCCGAGGCCGGCGCGGGATCCGGGGCTCAGCGGGCGACGGACCGGCTGAAGGAGTCGCGTGGATACGAGAGCCAGTTTGCCTGATCCGCGTGAAACGGTGAATGAACCTGACCCGTCGTCCGAGGAGGTTCTGACCGGCCGGTCCGATCGACCGGCCGAATCGACGTCGCTTGCCCCACTCAGCCGAGTACCTCGTAGCGGACGGTGAGCGCGCCCACGTCGACCGAGGCGATGGTGGCGAACGCGGCGCGGGAGAGGTCCAGGCAGCGGCCGTCGATGAACGGGCCGCGATCGTTGATCCGCACCACTACCGACTTGCCGTTGGCCGGGTTGGTCACCCGGACCTTGGTGTTGAACGGCAGCGTCTTGTGTGCGGCGGTCAGCGCACTCGGGTTGAACGACTCACCGTTGGCGGTGAGCTGCCCGTCGGAGTAGAACGAGGCGCCGCACGAGCCGCTGTCCAGCACCTTCGGGGCGGCGGTGGTCTTCTTGGTGGTCGGCTTCGGCTTCGGCGACGCGGTGCGCTCCTTGCCTCGGGAGGCGGCCTGCTGCGACCGGCTGGCCGAGGGGCTGGCGGACGCGCTCGGGGAGACGCTGGCACTCGGGGACGCGGAGGCGGCCGGGGAGCTGGGGGCGAGGCTGCTGGCGGCGGTGGTCGGGGTGAGGTCGAGAGTCGTCTGGCCCGACTGAGCGGAGCCGGAGGTCAGCTGCACGGCACCGAACGTGCCCCCGACGGCGAGGGCGACGCCGACCGCCGCGGTGGCCACGATGCCCGCCGGGGAGGAGAAGATGCGGGTACGGGAGTGCTTACCTGCCACCGGCCCGGTCCTTTCGTCGACTGAACAAACCGGGTCGGACCGTAACGAGAGAAGCACTTCCGAAGTCAACGTGATCATAGTGGTATGCCCGTATTTGCACTGTTACGTGTAGCCGATCATCCGAGGCGGGATGGGCCGGCCGGCCCGGGTGTCGGCACGTCGACCGGCCGTGGCGCAGGATGAGCGGATGCCCGCTGAGCTGACCGAACGCCTGGCCGCCCTGTTCCGGTGGATCGACCCCGGTCCGGGCACCAGTCACCTGGTCAGCGACATCTCCGGTTGGTGGCGCGACCCGACGGTGCTGGCCGAGCTGGGACCGGCCCTGGTGGCGCCGTACCGGGCCGCCCGGCCGACGGTGGTGCTCGCCCCGGCGGTCACCGGGCTGCTGCTCGGGCCGCTTGCCGCCACCGCCCTCGGGGTCGGCTTCGTGGCCGCACACAAACCCGCCGACGGCCGGCTGCCGGCCGGGCCGCTCACCTGGGCGCAGAGCCCACCGGACTACCGGGGACGACGGGTCGACCTGGCGGTACGGGACCGGCACCTCGGCCCCGACGACCGGGTGCTGGTGGTGGACGACTGGGTGCGTACGGGCGCGCAGCTCCACGCCCTCTATGACATCTGCGCGGCGCGTGGCGCCGAGGTGCTGGGCACCGCCGTGGTGGCCGTCGACTGCCCGCCCGAGGTCGCGGCCGACCTGCGGATCACCGGCCTGATCGACGCCACCGATCTGCACGCTTGACCTGAACCTCGGTTCACGTCCGACGATCGATGCATGAGTGACGGCATTCTCGACGAGGCGTACGAACGACTGCATCGCACCGGCCCCGAATACGAGGGGTGGCTCTCCAACCACGGACCGATGGCCGTCGAGGCGCTGGCCCGACACGGGCACCAGGGACAGGTGCACCGTTGGCTCGACGACTACCTCGGCCGACTCGACGAACTGCCCCGGGGGTTGCACCCGATCGACGACTGGCGGGCGGCGCTGGGCGATCCGAAGCGGGCCGGTGACTGGCTGGCGTACTTCGACCGGCAACTGCGCGACCACCCGTGGCGTGACGTGCTCGGAACCTGGTGGCCCCGCCTGCTGCCGGGCATCGCCGCCGGCGCCACCCACGGCGTGATCCGGGTCGGGCACGCCGTACGCGTCCTCGAAACGGACGACGTGAACCCACCCCGGCTCACCGAACTGGCCCAGGCCCTCGGCTACTGGGCGGCCCGCTGGCAGCCGATCCCCGGCACCGACCGTGTTCTCGACGGCCACCGGGCCGGCCGCGAGCAGATGGACGTGGACGCCGCGCTGGCCGGGCTGCCCCGGATCGACGACCAGACCGGCGGCGTCCGGGACCGGTTGGGTCAACTGCCGGGCGTACCCCGGTGGGAGCCGGCGCTCGCGGCGCTGAGCCCCGCGCGGAGCCCGGACGAGGCGAAGCGCGGGCTCACCACGTTGGTGCACCGCGCCGGCTTGGACTACCTGCGCTTCGGTCACGCCGCGCCGGTCATGCTGGTGCACGCGGTCACCGCGCCGACCGCGGTGCTGCGTACCCTGCCGGCCCTGGACCGGGCGCTGTGGGCGCCGAGCCTCGCCGCGGCCTGGGCCGCGACGGCGGCCCTGACCTCGGTGTACGCCCCAGCCGACGGCATCGCGCCACCGACCGTGACCGCCGTGACCCCGACGGAGGTCTTCGCCCGGGCGGCTCGGCACGGCGACGAGCACGTGGTCAAGCTCGCCGACGCGGTGCTCGACGCGCACGCGGCCACTGGCGACGACCGGCTGCTCACCGCCGCCGGCTACGCCGGCCAACTGATCTGAGCAGGCCCCGGCGCAATGCGGCGGCAGTACGGGTCGCGCTGGCCTAGCCTCGGCAGGATGTGGCCTCGGATCGGTGAACTGCGCACCCTTGCCCTCGGCACCCCCGGCGAGCTGCGGGCGACCCTCAACACCCTCGTGCTGGCCGGCGTGAAGACCGCGACGGCCGGCCGGCTCGCCGAGTACGCGGAAGAGGGCGAGGAACTGGAGCAGGTCGGGGAACGGCTGGCCCTGGTCGACGACGACAACGCGCTGGCCGGCGTCGTGGAGATCACCGGAGTCGAGGTGGTCCGCTTCGCGGACGTGCCATGGGACTTCGCCCGCGCCGAGGGTGAGGGGGACCGCTCGATCGAGGAGTGGCGGGCCGGGCACGCGGCCTACTGGGCGGGCCTCGGCACCCCGGTCGACGGCGACACCCCGATCGTCTGCCTACGCCTGCGACTGGTGTCCGGCGGCGAGGGCGGAGTGGCCAGCGGCGACCTCGGCACCTGACGCGGCCACGTCAGGCGCGCAGCTCGGGCAGCAACCGCGTCGCCACGTCCGCGAGGATGGCCTCGTCGCCGGCGTACCAGCTGCTGGCGCGCGGCCAGTGCGTCACCACGTCGGTGAAGCCCAGGTCCGCGGCCCGGCCGACCTGGTCGGCGAAGAACTGCGCGCTGCTGAGCGAGAACACCGGCGCCGCGTCCAGCGAGAGGTAACGGTCCAGAGTGGCCGGATCGCGGCCGGCCTCCTCCAGCGTGCGATCCATCCGCGCGGACAGCGCCGACACGGTGTCCCACCAGCCCGACACGTCGTCGGCATCGGTGCCGGTGGTCACCCAGCCCTGACCGAACCGGGCCACCAGCCGCATCGATCGCGGCCCGTTGGCGGCCACCACGAAGGGAACCCGGGGCTGCTGCACGCAGCCGGGGTTGTTGCGGGCGTCCACCGCGGCGAACCACTCACCACGCCAGGTGGTGCCGTCCTCGCGCAGGACGAGATCGAGCAGCTCGGTGAACTCGGCGAACCGGTCCACCCGCTGACGCGGCGGCAGGGTCTCACCGCCCAGCACGGCCGAGTCGAACCCGATACCACCCGCGCCCAGGCCGAGCAGCAGCCGACCGTCGGAGACGTCGTCCACGGTGGTGATCTGCCGGGCGAACGCCGCCGGGTGCCGGAAGTTCGGCGACGCCACCAGGGTGCCCAACCGGATCCGGGAGGTCACCGTCGCGGCGGCGGTCAATGTGGCCATCGAGTCGAACCACGGGCCGTCGACCAGGTCACGCCAACCCAGGTGGTCGTAGGTCCAGGCGTGGTCGAAGCCCCACTCGTCCACCTGCCGCCACCGACGCTGTGCCTCCGCCCACCGCTGGTCGGGCAGGATGACGATGCCAATCCGCATGATCGCCAGCCTAGCCGGGGACAGCACCGCCGCCGGTTGTCGATCCGCGTTGCGGTCGTCCCGTACCCTCCGGGCATGCCCGCCGAAGCGTCTGCTGCCCGCGTACCCCGGGAGCGCCGCGGCCGCACGATCCGCACGGTGGCCATGACGCTCGCGGTGGTTGTCCCGTCCTTCCTCCTCCGCGAGCTGATCGAGTCCCGGTTCGGTCGCGGGCCGATGGCCGACCTCAGTGCGATCGCACTGCCGATGACGGCGACCGCGTGGCTGGCGCCGTACGCCTCCTATCGGCGGCGCGACGCCCTGCTCTGGCTGGTCGGTCCGGGCATCTACGTCTTCACGGTGATCGCCTGGCGGGTGGCCCTCGCGCCCTACCGGGACTGGAGGCCCCGCCCGGAGGAGAAGCCCCGGCTGCGCTGGTCCCGCGACCCGGAACACGCCGGAACCTGGTACGTGACCGAGCCTTCGGGTGACGCACGTCACACTGCTCTCGGGTAGGGGTCTCCCGTTCGGCTCCGACCCCTTGGCGAGCCGCACCCCGTCGGGTGTGACCGAGGAGAGGACCAACGCGATGACCAAGGTGACCGCACAGCTGTCGGTGTCGGTGGACGGCTTCTACGCCGGCCCACGGTTCGAGGGCGACGGCAACTGGATGGACTCGGCGGAGAGCGCCGGGTTCTTCCGGGTCACCCGCTGGGCGACGGAGGCGTCGGCGTGGCGTGAACGACAGGGCTTCGCCGGTGGTGAGGAGGACACCAACTCCGAGGTCATCGCCGAGTCGTTCGGGGCCGCCGGCGCGTACGTGATGGGGCGCCGGATGGCCGACGGCGGTGAGGCGCCCTGGGGCGAGGAGCCGCCGTTCCGCGCACCGGTCTTCGTCGTCACGCACCGCCCCCGCCAGACCCTCCTGCGGAGCGGAGGCACCAGCTTCACCTACGTCACCGATGGTGTGGCCAGTGCCGTCGAGCAGGCGCGCGCCGTGGCCGGCGGCAAGAACGTCGCCGTGGCCGGAGGCGGCAGCCTGGTGCGGCAGGTCATCAAGGCGGGGCTGCTCGACGAGTTGGAGCTGCACGTCGTACCGGTCGTGCTCGGCACCGGCCTGCGACTGTTCGACGCGGATCTCGACCTCGGCGACAAGGAGGCGATCGAACTGACGCCGACCCGCGTCCTGCACACCCCGCAGGTCACCCACATCCGGTACGACGTGAACGGTCGCGCCCCACTCGTGCTCGACGATCGGGGCAGGGGCGGCGGCCCGACGACGACCACGAACTGAGTCACCCGACCCGCCACCTCAAGAGGAGACGCCATGCCGCAACTGCTGCGGGTGCAGTGCTTCAACGTGTCGCGCGACGGGTTCGGCACCGGCGAGGGGCAGAGCCTGGAACGGCCCTTCGGCCACGCGGACCCCACTCCGCTGTTCTCGTGGCGGGCCGCCACCGCCAGCTTCGTGTATCGCACCGAGCCCGGCGGCAGTCGCGGCCTCGACGACTATCTGACCCGCGACGCCGAGTGCAACATCGGCGCGGAGATCATGGGTCGCAACAAGTTCGGCCCTCAGCGCGGGCCCTGGGAGAACCACGACTGGCAGGGCTGGTGGGGGGACAACCCGCCGTTCCACACGCCGGTCTTCGTGCTCACCCACCACGAACGCCCGTCGTTCACGCTGTCCGACACCACGTTCCACTTCCTCGACGCCAGCCCGGCCGAGGCGCTGGCCCGGGCGAAGCAGGCAGCCGACGGTCGGGACGTACGCCTCGGTGGTGGGGTCGCCACCATCCGCGAGTTCCTCGATGCCGACCTGGTCGACACGATGCACATCGCCGTCGCGCCCGTCGACCTCGACCGGGGTGAGCGCCTGTGGGACAGCCCCGACGAACTTCTCGACCGCTTCCACCTGGAGTCGGTGCCCAGCGCCAGCGGAGTCACCCATCTCCTGTTCTGGCGGCGCTGACCCGCGATCCTGGGCAGTTTCCGTTACGCCTGCTCGGAAACTGTCCAGGATCTGTGCAGGCCCTAAGCGAGGCGGGACAGCACCAGCATGCGGTTGCCGTCGGGATCCGTGACCCGGGCGGACCGCTCCCCCCACGGCTGGTCGACGGGTTCCTCGGTGACCGTGGCGCCGCCCGAACGCAGGGCGTGCACGGCGGCGTCGCAGTCGTCGGCGTAGACGCACAGCTCCCAGCGGTGCGACTCGGCCGGCCCGCCGGCCTCTGGATTGGCGGCCAGGCCCAGCTCGCTGTTGCCCAGTCGGAGTGCGACGAACTCCGGAACACCCTCGTCCGGGAACCGGTAGGTCAGCTCGAAGCCGACCACATCCCGGTAGAACCCGATCAGTCGTGGCAGGTCAGGTGTCGTCACGATCGGAAAAGCTTCGGTGAACACGGACCACCTCCAGGCCGGACAGTAGCCCCGCCGGGGCTCGGGTGGAACCACCACGGTCGATCCCGCCGGCCGTCATCAGCTCAGTGAACTCAGGATCACCGAGCAGGGGCAGGCCGCACTGGTTGCCGAGATCGATGCCATGCGGGAGCTGCTCCGCCCCCACCAGGAGTTGGGCAGCGCTTCGCGGCCAACCGGCTAGGAGCACTGTCGTACCGGTGACATAGGTTGCCGTTCATGGATGCGTCGACGCCCGCAGAGGACCTGAGCACACGGTGCGTCGAGCGCGACGAGACAGCGGTGCTGTTCATCGCCACGGCCGACGAGCAGGACGCGATCACCGAGGCATGGGATCGCCTGGAAACAATGGTGGGGTCACTCCAGGGGCGGAAGTTCTTCGGGGTCTTCGGCCCACCGGACGGGGCGTACCGGGTCTGCGTGCAGGTCCAGGACGGCGCCGACGCCACGCTGGCCGGCCTCCAGTCCGGGTCAATCCCCGGCGGTCAATACCTGTCGACAACACTTCGCGGCGAGCCGCCCGAGATCTACACCCACATCCCCGAGCGCTATGCGGAGCTGATGCGGGCAGCCGACCATGATTCGACCCGGCCCAGCATCGAGTTCTACCGTCGTCGCGATTCCATCGACCTGCTGATACCGGTGAAGACCGACTCTCCGGCAGCGCGTGCGGCGGACATCAACGCCGACGCCGCAGATCCTCATAATGGGTAACGCCTCTGGAAGCTCTAGAGGATGGGGTGCACGTCATCCTGGATCTTGAGTAGCCCGTCATCGACGAGCGGTTGTTCGAGTGCCGGCATTGCGGTGGCGCTGAGTTCGGAGCGCGACCGGAGGCCGCCCGAATGTAGTTGAGCTGAGCACCTCTCCCAGGTAGGAACGACCAAATGCGACCAGAGCCTGGGCAGGTGCTGCATTTCTCGGAAGACCCGACGATCACGCGGTTCGTTCCGCATGTCGCCGCGACCGCTCAGCAACCGGACGCATACGTGTGGGCCGTCGACCAGGATCGGGCTCCCGATTACTGGTTCCCGCGCCAGTGCCCCCGGGCGATGGCCTGGGTGCTGCCGACCACCTCTCGGGCGGATCGTGATCGGGTCGTCGGAGCGGGCTGCGGCGAGCGAGTACATGCGATCGAGTACGGCTGGCTGGAGGCGATGCAGAGGGTGCGACTGTTCGCGTACCGGCTACCCGCTGATCGCTTCCAACTATTCGGCACTCCCGAACCACACGCGCTCGTGGCAGTCGAGCCCGTCACACCCCTCGGTCCTCCCGAGCCGGTGGGTGATCTGCTGCGGTGTCACGCCGAGGCGGGAATCCAGCTTCGCGTGCTGAACAACCTCTGGTCCTTCTGGGACGTAGTGACCAACAGTTCGGTCGGCTTCAGTGGCATCAGGCTGCGCAACGCAAGGCCCCGCTCCTGATCCTCCCTGGAAATTGGAAGGCCGTTGCTGGGACGATGACCGCCGCT
>NZ_JAGPYA010000140.1:0-1657 GCF_018070245.1 Micromonospora sp. M61
GCGCGGAAGTCCTCGAACCCGAACGACTTCGCCCTGGTCGCGCTCCTGGGCCTGCTCGGACTACGGATCTTCGAAGCCTGCGGATCGAACATCGCCGACCTCGGTGAGGAACACGGTCACCGGGTCCTACGCGTGCGTGGCAAGGGCGGCAAGGTCGTCCTCGTCCCGCTACCAACCGCGGTCGCTCGGGCTATCGACCAGGCCGTCGACGACCGTACCGCCGGGCCGATCCTGCGCAACACCCATGGTCGGAGGATGGACCGGCACGCCGCCACCCGCCGACTCAAGCACCTCGCCCACACAGCGGGCATCCGGATGCCGAGGATGCACCCCCACATGTTGCGGCACACGTTCGTGACGACCATGCTCGACGCCGGCGTCAGCCTCCGCGGCGTGCAGATCGCCGCCCGCCACGCCGACCCACGGACCACCATGCGCTATGACCGGGCCCGCAAGAACCTCGACCGCCACCCCAACCACATCCTCGCCGCCTACATGGCCTCCGGAACGTGATCAACCGCTCACGGCTTTGCCGATGTGAGCGCGTGTCCCTCATGCGTCCGGCGGCGAGAGGGCGGTGAGTCGGCGGATCAGTTCCTCCGGGGGGAGCTGCGTCAGCTCGTCCGCCGCTGGGGCAGCAAGATGCGGAGTGGGTGCGCCCAGCCTTTCCGGCCCGGAGTAGCTGGTCTTGGTCATGAGGCTGTCGAGGTACGTCAAGAGAGGTTCGTGGTTCGCCGGGTATCCGGGATCGTCGGACGGGAGCAGCCATTGTCGTGCCGTCCCGGCGACCAGATCGTCGTTGTCGCGGGAGAGGATCTCGTAGATCTCCCGGGTGGCGCCGGGAAGGTTGGCCAACCAGTAGCGGACGTTGACCGAGCGGTCACACGCCAGCGCGAGCAGGTCCTCCACTGGTACCTCGTGGCCGTTCGAGTTTGCCCAGACGACGGCGTTGCGCGCCCGCCAGTCCTTGTCGTGTCGTAGTTCCAACAGTTGCGGCAGCGTGGTCAGCGAGTTCAAGCCCGCCTTGCCCCGTACCCGTCCGTCCCGGTCGGCGAGTAGAGCTTCGAGTACCGCGATTTGGTCGGTGTACTCGGCGAGCGCGACGCGGACCTGGAAGGATTCGTCTCGGGCGAGGGCCTCGCCGATCTCCGACGGCAAACCTGGCTGCTGAGCCAGGACCAGCCGAATGTTGGGGTCGGTGGCGACACGCATGGCCCTGCGCGCGGACAGGGTGGCGGCCGGATTGGCGGCTGCGGTCAACCGCACCCGCCAGTGCCGATCCGCCAGCATCGGGATCAGCACGTCCTCGGGAACGGCAGGATTCCCGGCGACGGCTTCACGGGTGACGAGATCCCGGTCGGCGGCCAACACCCGCAGTGCTTCGCCCGGGGCGTCGGGCCGACCCGCGACCGTACGCCGGACGGCCGGTGACCCGTCGCCGGCGAACGCGACCAGCAACTCCGTACTCGCCTGCTGTGCAGCCGCCACGCGCTCGGCGACCCCGCCCCGTCCCGTCATGCCGGCATCCTAGAGACGGAACCATCACCAGCGGCTACTTGCGGTTCGAGGACCCGGATCGTGGCTTGCGCTGACCCGCCCCGGCGCCGGGACGGGTTCCGGATCTGCCGCGAGGCGCGCGCCCGCCGAGCTGGCCTGA
>NZ_JAGPYA010000141.1:0-1579 GCF_018070245.1 Micromonospora sp. M61
CCGTTGAGGCCGAAGAAGTCGTTCCACTTGACGGACGTACCGGTGAACGCGCTGCCGGTGGAGGTGGCCACGTAGACGTCGTTGAGGCTGCCCTGCGTGAAGCTCACGACGTCGTCCCGGCCGTCGCCGGTGAAGTCCGTCGGTGACCCCGCCAGGTAGCGGCCTCCCGAGCCGCCGGGGTTGACCAGGGAGATGTAGTAGTTCCAGTTCCAGTTCGGACCGGGATCGGTGTGGTCGTTGCCGGGCATCTCGTTGTGCCCCCTGATCGCCGCGCGGGTCTTCGGCAGCCCGTACTTCTCGCAGAGGTAGCGGGTCAGCGCGGCCGACGACCGGTACATGGCGTCGGTGAACCAGGCCGGGTTGTCCACGAATCCCTCGTGCTCGATGCCCACCGCGTAGGGGTTGGCAGAGCGCGCGTGGTAGGCCGTGTCTCCCTCGCGCACCATCTGGGTGATCTCACCGTTGCTGGACTTCACCACGTAGTGCGCGCTCACCCCCGCCGACGGGTTCTGGAACCAGCTCACCGTGCCGGCGTACGACCCCTGGGTCACGTGCACCACGACGGTGGTGATCCGTGACGACCGGCCGGCCTGGTAGTTGCCGCCGTAGGCGGAGACCCAGCGGGCCGGCCCGTACTCCGGCACCGCCGCCGCGGCGACGTTCGGGCCGGCGCCGGCCGGGGTGATCGACGCGTACCGGCCCAGTTCGGGGCGCACCGGCTGCGCGGCGACCCGGACGGTGGTGGCCGCGATGCCGGTCCGCAGCAGGTCGTAGACGTGGTCGGCGTAGAGCCGGGCCGTCGAGTCGTCGGTGGCGGCGCTGTAGCGCGCCACCACCGGGTACCAGGCGGAGAGCCGGTCGCGCGCACCGGCGGTCAGTCCCTCGCTGTCGGCCAGGTCACGCAGCACCGCGGCGCCTCCGCGAATGTTGGCGGAGGTGACCGAGCGCAGCCGGTCGACCGGCTCGCCGGTGAGCGTGGCCGCCCGTTCCAGGCTGTGCTGGGTGGGGTTGCTGACGAGATGCATGACGCCGAATCCGTTGGCCTGGCTGGGCAGGCCGCCGTGCCCGTCCAGTCGGGTCTCGCCGTAGCCCACGGCGACCAGCAGGTCGCGGGGCACGTCGAACTCGGCGGAGGCCCGGGCGAAGTCCGCAGCGAGCGGGCCGGGCGCCACCGGCCGGGCCGCGTCGGCCGGCGCGGTCGCGACCTGCCCGGCGAGTACCGCCGCCAGAATGAGGGCGCACCTGCGCCTGGTCAGCCGCATGGGGTCTCCAATCCGCGGGTCACAGCGTTGTCTCGCCGTTGAGGCCGAAGAAGTCGTGCCATCTGGTGGCGCCGAGGAAACCGGTGCCGGTGGAGCGTGCGACGTGGACGTCGTTGGTGCCGCCCTTGGTGAAGACGATGAGGTCGTCCCTGCCGTCCCCGTCGGCGTCACCGAGGTAGGGGAACTCGCCGGCCAGGCAGAAGTAGTCGTTCCACTTCACTGTCGTCCCGGCGAAGCCGGTGCCGGTGGAGGTGGCGGCATACACGTCGGCGTCGGCGTTGCAGGTGAAGGTGACGATGTCGTCGCGGCCGTCGCCG
>NZ_JAGPYA010000142.1:0-1525 GCF_018070245.1 Micromonospora sp. M61
GGTCCTTCTGGGACGTAGTGACCAACAGTTCGGTCGGCTTCAGTGGCATCAGGCTGCGCAACGCAAGGCCCCGCTCCTGATCCTCCCTGGAAATTGGAAGGCCGTTGCTGGGACGATGACCGCCGCTGAGATCCCTCTGGGGGCTCTAGAGCTGACAGCGCGAAAGCACCGCGTCCGACGCCGGAAGCCCCGGTCGTCGCTGGCACCACCGCGCTGCCTACCGGCTCCAACGCTCCGCGGGTAGGCAGTTGGTGCCGGGCGAGCCGTAGACGACAGTGCCCGACGGGTCCCCGTAGCAGTGGTCGAACTCGTCCGACGGACGAAAGAGCGGACGGCGGTCGATTTCGGCACCGGTGTCGTCGTAACTGACCAACTCGGCGCCCTCGTTGGCGTTGGCATCCTCGGTGATCAGGCCGAACACACCGTTGGCCAACCGCGCCGTGGTCGTCTGCCCATCCCCGTGTTCGAGCACCAGCCGGTGCACCCGAGCGCTGACCCGGCCAGTCGCCGCGACGTCGCCGCCGTTGACTCTGCTGGACACGAGCAGGAGTCGCTGGACCGGGCCGGGCAACCAGTTCCGTTGTGGCCAGTCCCGTTCACTGCTGGCGGCCCCGCTGATCTCCTGATGTGGCACCGTGGAGACTTCACAGGTGAAGTACCCGGTCTCCGATATGAAAAGCGCCACGGCCCGGTGATCCTGCTCGGCGGCCACGGCCAACTGGTCCATCGACACCGGAAGCCGCTCCATCTCCTCGTTCCACGACAGGCACTGCTCCATTGATCGGCGCAGCGTCGGTGACAGTTCGCTCGGACCCATCGCCAGATGCCGCACATCGTCGCCACTCGGCACCATCCCCACACCGGCGACCATGGCCGCAGCCGTCGCCAAGGTGGCCACTCCGAGCCGTAGCGCCCGGCGGGATCGCGGACGATGGACAGAGGCCATCAGATCCGAACGCATCCGCGCCGCCGCGCCGGGCGGCAGATCCCGCTCGACAGGCGTTTCGAAAATGCCCTTCATCGCTCATCCTCCTGCTTGGTTCCGTCGACGACCATCCGTGCCAGTCGGGCCCGTGCGCGACTGATACGTGAACGGAGCGCGCCTTCGTTGATGCCGAGGACCGCAGCCGCCTCGGCGTACGGCACGCCCGACCAGAGGCACAGGGCAACCGCCTCGCGCTCGGCGCGAGGTAATCGGCGTACGACCGCCAGGACGTCGGCCATCCGCCGTTCGTCATCGAGCCGAGCGACTACGTCGTCCGCCGGGTCCGCCTCCACCCCACGTCCCGGCGGCAACCTCCGCAGGGCTGCCAACCACCGCCGGGCCGAGCGCCACTCGGTGCGGGTCGTGTTGGTGGCGACCACCAGCAGCCACGGCAGCGCCAACCCGTCGACCAGGACCGCCGCTTCGCCACGCCTACGCCACGCGACCAGGAAGGTGGACTGCGTCACGTCCTCGGCGAGCGTCCACGAGCCGGTGAGCCGGAACGCGTGGTTGTAGACCGCCCGGGCGTACCGGTCGAAG
>NZ_JAGPYA010000143.1:0-1517 GCF_018070245.1 Micromonospora sp. M61
CAGCATGCGCAGCGAGTCGAGCCCGTTGCCGCCGCCGGCCATCCACCGGTCGATGGAAACCGACCGGCTCTGCGTGCCGATCTCGACCACCTCGAGCGACGTGGCCCGCACCTTCACCGGCTCTACCCTGCCGTTCTCCATGCTCCAGCGGTAGTGGAGGTCCGGCGGCGTGCCCTCCCTGCCGAACGACGGGTTGCCGGCCGGCTTGCCAACCGTGATGGGCGGGGCGCCGGGGCCCACGCCCTCGGTCGTGCCCAGCGGCCTCCACTGGTGGCTCGCTTGGTCCTTGACCAGCAACGACCTGGGCTCACGATGGAAGAACAGATCCCCGCCGTCGACCCGTCGCCCGGCCGGCGGCCTGCTGACCGGCTCGCCCCAGTATCTCAAATGGTCGATCGAGCGTGAGTGCCAGCCGTTTTGCACCCCCGGCCCGTCCAGGTCGTGGAAGCTCGTCTCGCCGGGCCGCGGTTTCACCGACGGCCCCGACGCGAGTCCCGGCGGCGTTGGGAACGTCAAAAGGTCCACGGTGCCATCCGGGTTCTGCCGGAGCATCTGCGTGAGCCTCTTGGGCTGGGGCTGGGCAGCCCCGGCCGGACGAGCCGCCGGTGTGGCCGAGTTGACGTCCCAGGACCTGCCGTCGGGGGAGTAGCTGATGATCTTGCCGCTCAACGGCTGCGAGTCCAGGACAGTCTCGCCCCGGCGCAGCGTGGTCGGGCCCATCGTGCCGTCGGCGCGCAGCTCGATGTAGGACAAGGACGTGTCCGGGCCGGTGGCGGGTCCCTCGGGGGTCGGGCGCGCATCGCCGCCGGGGCGTCGCACCTCTGCCGGGAACCGCGACTCCGCCGAAACCCGCACAAGATCGGCACGCCCGTCGGGGCCGGTCTGCAGCAGCTGACGCCCGGGGGTGGGGGTGCTGGCCCGGGGCGTGGCAGGCCCCGGAGCGTCGGCCCGGGTGGCCGCCTGGTCCGGTCGCACCGGCACGGCGCCATGCTCGATCCGAGTGGATCCCGCGTCCGCCCGTGCCGGTGCGGGTGGAGCCGACGCGTTCTGCAGGCGCGAGTCGGCGCGCGTCACGGCCGATCGGTCGGAATGCCCGGCCACCGCCGTGTCCACCTCGCCCGGCCGCTGCGTCGCCGATCCGTGAGACGGGCCGTGGCTGGACAGGCCGCCGCCTCCGCCGAACGAGTGGCCACCGGTAAGCCGGACACCGTCCACGGTGATCGCGCCGGACTTGGGATCGAGTCTGATCTGGTCGCTGATCGCTCGAGGGTTCGCCGGAGCGAGAGTGCCGTCCGGCAGCATGCGCAGCGAGTCGAGCCCGTTGCCGCCGCCCGTGCCGCCGGTGGCCATCTGCCGGCCGATGGAAACCGACCGGGTCTGCGTGCCGATTTCGACCACCTCGAGCGACGTGGCCCGCACCTTCACCGGCTCTACCTTGCCGTTCTCCATGCTCCAGCGGTAGTGGGCGCTGTCCGGCGGCGTGCCCTGTCCAGTGCCCCCCCTGCTGAACGACGGGT
>NZ_JAGPYA010000144.1:0-1489 GCF_018070245.1 Micromonospora sp. M61
CGGAGGGGGACGTGGATCTCAACAACCACCGTCGGCATGAGGGGTGATTCTGCATCACCGGAGGCTGTGCGGATCACGGGAGCAGGGGCGGGGCGGTCGTACCCTTGCCGCCGTGACCGCCGACCCCTGCGCCGCGCTCTCACCGCGCTGGCCACTGGCAGCTGAGGAGCCGCATGCCTGTCGATGTTCAGCCCTACCGGGTGCACGTTCCGGATTCCGAGCTGGCTGATCTCCGCGATCGGTTGGCGCGTACGCGTTGGCCAGAGGCGGCGACAGCGCCCGGCTGGGCGCACGGCATACCCCTGCACGAGGTGCAGAGCCTCTGCGGCTACTGGGCCGAGGCGTACGACTGGCGAGCCGCCGAGGCGCGGCTCAACGCGGTCCCGCAGTATCTCGTCAACGTGAACGGGTTGACGATCCACGTGCTGCACGCCCGGTCGCCGCATCCGGGTGCGATGCCACTGGTACTCACCCACGGCTGGCCCGGCTCGGTGCTGGAACTGGTCGACCTGATCATGCCGCTCACCGACCCGCTGAGCTGTGGCGGCACCGCCGAGGACGCCTTCGACGTGGTGATCCCGTCGCTGCCCGGTTACGGCTTCAGCGCCAAACCCGTCCACCCTGGTTGGAGCATCGAACGGATAGCCGCCACGTGGGCGGAGATCATGGCGGCACTGGGCTACACCCGTTACGGAGCCGCTGGCAGCGATTGGGGCACCAGCATCTCCAGCACCATCGGTGCCCTGGACGGCGAGCACGTGGCGGGCATCCATCTGGTACCACCGTTGGTCGGCCCGGATCCGACCGCCCCCGACGACCTCACCGATGCCGAACGCGAAGCGCTGGCTCATCTGCACGAACGCGGAAGATCCAGCTCGGCGTACTCCGAAGCCCACCGCACCGCGCCGCAGACCGTCGGGTACGCCCTGGTGGATTCTCCGGCCGGCCTGTGCGCGTGGATGGGCGAGAAGTTGCTCAGCTGGACCGACCCCAACGGCCACGGCCTCAACCGTGACCAGGTCCTTGACCAGGTCACGCTGTACTGGTTGACCGGGTCTGCGGCATCGTCGGCACGCCTGTATGCCGAGAGCATCGACCGGGTGTCCGGGTGGATCAGCGGTGAGGACGCCGCGCAGGTTCGCGTACCCGTCGGTGCCTCGATCTTTCCTGCCGAGGTGCCCCGACCGTCCCGACGGTGGACGACCCGTCGCTACCCGGACCTTCGGTACTGGAAGGAGCACGACCGTGGCGGGCACTTTCCCGCGCTCGAAGTGCCGGAACTGCTGATCGCCGACCTGCGCGCCTTCTTCCGACTGGTGCGCTGAGCCCGGGGGGACCACCGGCGGGGGTCGTACCCTTGCGGCCGTGACCGCCGACCCCCTGCGCCGCGCTCTCACCGCACCCGCGGACCCGCCGCTACGGTCCCTGCCCGACCAGGTCGTCGCCCTGTTGGAGACCCTGCATGCGCCGCCGCGTCTTGCCGCGCACC
>NZ_JAGPYA010000145.1:0-1402 GCF_018070245.1 Micromonospora sp. M61
GCGGGAGGCATAACCGGGACATCACGAAGCCGTTGCATCGACCGTGATGGATCGGAGTATTACAGCGGGATTTCCGGCACGTCAACAAGTTCCGGAATCCGTCCGAAACGAGGTGGGTCGGCGGTGCGCTGGTCCTGACAATCGGCCAATCGCCGTCCGCTGAGTTGGTCCTCGCGGCATCTCTCGCATGATCCGGAAAGTGGCCGAAACTTCCGACGTCCCGCCACCGCTCCGTCGAGGAGGTGGCTCCACCGCAACAGTAAAGAAAGTAAACAGAAAATGTTACAGTCACCTATGTCAATACCTGGCCGGGTCTGCGGCCAGTCGGGTCCCAGGAAGGAGTGGTCACATGACGAGACTGCGCGCGCTGGTCGCGCTGGTGGCACTGACCATCGTCGGCGGGTTGGCTGCGGTCATCCCGTCGACCGCTGCGTCGGCAGCCGCCTGTTCAGCATCGTGGCAGGCCTCGGCCGTCTACTGGGGAGACGCACAGGTCTCCCACAACGGCCGCAACTACCGGGCGAAGTGGTGGACCCAGGCCGAGGTGCCACCGGGTACGACCGGCGTCTGGGAGGATCTCGGCGCATGCGGGGGCGGCACCACGCCGCCGCCCACCGGAGGCACCTGCAACCACCCGAACTGGGCTGCCGGAACCTGGTACGCGGCAGGGGCGATCGTGCGGTACACCAACGGTCTCTACTACGTGGCCGAGCACGACAATCCCGGCTACGACCCCATCGTCAGCACCTGGTACTGGGAGCCCTACACCTGCGGCGGCCAGCCACCCACCACCCCGCCGCCCACCGACCCGGGCGGCTTCGTGGTCACCGAGGCCCAGTTCAACCAGATGTTCCCGGGCCGTAACTCCTTCTACACGTACTCCGGGCTCGTCGCCGCACTCAGCGCCTACCCGGCGTTCGCCAAGAGCGGCAGCGCCACCGTCCAGCGTCAGGAGGCGGCCGCCTTCCTGGCCAACGTGCACCACGAGACCGGCGGCCTCGTGCACGTGGTCGAGCAGAACACCGCGAACTACCCGCACTACTGCGACCCCGGCCAGCCCTACGGATGTCCGGCCGGGCAGGCCGCCTACTACGGGCGTGGGCCGATCCAGCTCAGCTGGAACTTCAACTACAACGCCGCCGGAAACGCCCTCAACCTGCCCCTGCTGACCAACCCGTGGCTGGTGCAGACCGATGCCGCGGTGGCCTGGAAGACCGGAATCTGGTACTGGATGACCCAGAACGGGCCGGGCACCATGACCGCCCACAATGCGATGGTCGGCGGTGCCGGGTTCGGTGAGACGATCCGCAGCATCAACGGCTCGATCGAGTGCAACGGCGGAAACCCCGCCCAGGTGCAGAGCCGCGTCACGAAGTACCAGCAGTTCGTCGGCATCCTCGGT
>NZ_JAGPYA010000146.1:0-1396 GCF_018070245.1 Micromonospora sp. M61
ATGGTTACTATACCGGCCATAATCCTTCTAACCCTGGCGCTGCGGTCGATTCCCCATGGCAACTTGTCGCGGTGAACGCGTCCACCGCCTACGCCCTGGGGTACCGCGGGCAGGGCGTCGCGCTGGGCATGATGGATTCGGGCTACAGGGCTACACACGAGGCATTTCAGACCGGGCTGATCGTTCCGGTGAGAGCGGAGGGCGTCTACGGCACGTCCGGCTTCGGGTACCGAAACGCAGCAACCCCGGCGAACCCGTTTACTGCAGGCCAGCCGTTCACTGTGGCCGGTGATCAGGCGAGAACAAGTGACTACGGGCACGGGACCGGCATGCTTGGGGTTACCTCCGGCATCCGCGACGTTAAAGACCAGCACGGCATCGCCTTTGGATCGAAGATGTATGTCGCCATGACCGGCGGTTCCGACACCCAGTCCCACGGCCCCTTCCACGATTACGTGTACTGGCGTACCGCCAACAAGGCCCTGGTCGACGCGGGCGCCCAGGTCATCAACAGCAGTTGGGGATCGTATGTCCAGACTATTGACAGGACCCGCTTTGACGGCCTAGGAAACGACCTTGGAGTCAACGGCAACCTCGCCAATGCTTACCAACTGCGTGGCAAAGACAGCGCCAGCGCCACGGCAATGGCGACCATTATCCCCAACGAGTACTTGAAGGATCTGGAGTACCAGTATTTCCTCTTCAAGAAGAGCTATTCCAAGGACGGCATCCAATACAATCCGAGCTACGCCGGACGATCCTTCATGGATGCCATCTGGGACGCCATCAAGGACAGCGGCACCGTCAACGTAAGGTCGGCCGGCAACAACGACTGGAGCAACCCGTATTTTCGCCCGGCGTATCCCATCTTCAATCCCCTGGCGGAAAAGCAGTGGGTATCCGTCGGCGGGGTGCAGCCGCCCACTGCGGCCAATCCTGAATACACGAAGCAGTCCGGGTACAACGAGGCGGGGCTCGCCAAATGGTGGACCGTGTCCACTCCGTCGAACAGTGTTCGGACCACGAACAGCGGTGGCGACACCAACTATTCGAACTCGAGCGGAACGTCTCCGGCGACGCCTGTTGCGACAGCGGTGATGGGGGTTCTGCTCTCCCGCTATCCGAACATGGACGCCAAGCAGGTCCGTGATCTGATGTTCACCACGGCGAACAACAAGATGTCCGACGGTGTGAGGTTCCTCGGCACGGGTCAGACCTCCCCCTCCGGGGCATCCATCGCCTGGACCGCTCCCGACGGCGTTCCGGACGCGCGCTGGGGCTGGGGCATCCCCAATCTGAACAAGGGCATGTATGGCCCCGGCCAGCTCCTGGGCCCCATGACCTACAACATGGACAAGGCGCCCCTGGACGTCTGGTCGAACGACATCAGCCAGAT
>NZ_JAGPYA010000147.1:0-1377 GCF_018070245.1 Micromonospora sp. M61
CGCGACCACCCGGACCGACGGCAACCCGACAGCGGCGCAGAGCGCCACCGCCTCGTCGAGACGGTTGACCATGTGGTCCTCGTACCGGTTGAGGGGTTCGAGGAAGAGGGTGACCCCCTCGGCCCGGGCGTGCTCGCCCAGCTCGCCCAGGGCGTCGAGGAGCACCTGCCGGTCACCGGCCGGCGGGCGCGGCGGCTCGAACGGCGGCAGCCGCCGGGAGAACATGCCCCAGGCGGCCGGTGTCATCACGCCGATGCCGCCCAGCTCGCCGATGACCGACAGTTGGGAGCGCAGGTTGCGCACGGCGTCGGCGGACCGGGCGGGGTCGAAGTCGCCGATGAAGTGGTCCATCTCGACGCAGACGGTGGGCATCACCACCCCGGCGGCGCGGGCGCGGCGCAGCTCGGGCAGGCGACGGGCGAACGCGAGGTCACCGCGTCCGCGTAGCTCGATGCCCTGGTAGCCGAGGGCGGCCGCGAGGGCGTACTTCTGGATCAGGTTGGTGCCCGGCAGGAGTTGTTCCTGGCAGGCCAGCGCGATGGTGGTCATCTAGAACCTCAGCACCACTTGGAGGACGTCACCGGCGCCGCGGTCGAGCAGCGCGAGGGCGTCGGCGACCGCGCTGGCGTCGACGATGTGGCTGACCAGCGGCAACGGATCGACGCTGTGTTCGGCCACCAGGTCCATGAAGGTCTGCGCGACCCGGTCACCGGTCCACCGCCCGGCCATGCTCGGCGCGGGGGTGGGCCCGGAGACCTGGGCGGCCACCAACTGGATGCGGTTGTGGTGGAACTCCTCGCCGAGGCCGAGAGCGTCGGCCTGGCCCTGGTAGAAGCCGGCGGCCACGACCCGACCGGCGTGTGCGGTGGATCGAATCGCCTCGTGCAACGCCGGGTATGCCCCGGACAACTCCAGGCAGACGTCCGCGCCCCGGCCGTCGGTGGCCCGACGCAGCACGGCGGCTGCGGATTCGGCGCGGACGTCCACAGTGGTTCGCGCGCCGTACCGGGCGGCGTGCTCCAACCGGCCGGGCACCGGGTCCACGGCCACCACCCGGGCGCCGGAGAGCACGGCGAGTCGAGTGGCGAGCAGCCCGATGACGCCCTGCCCGAAGACGGCGACCCAGTCGCCGAGGTGCAGGTCACCGGCGAGCACGGCGGTCAGCGCGATGGCCCCCGGGCGGGCGAAGACCGCGGCGAGCGGGTCCAACCCGGCGGGGAGCGGATTCACCGCCTCGGCGGCGAGCACGGCCTCGGCCCGGTGCCCCCAGATGCCCCAGACGAGTTGCCCGGGGTGGCGGTCGGTGACATCCGGCGCCACCTCGACGACCTCGCCGACCTCCTCGTAGCCGAAGCCGATCAGCGGGTAGGGCACCGG
>NZ_JAGPYA010000148.1:0-1321 GCF_018070245.1 Micromonospora sp. M61
GGTGAGGGCAGAGGCGAGCAGGCTGATCTGTGGGTTGCCGGGTAGGCCGGTGAGGAGCCGGTTCGCGATCTGCTGTGCCCGTTCCGGGGTGATCGGCTGGCGGGGGGCGGGGAGTTCGATGGTTGATACGGGTGGTTGGGACGGGCGTAGCTCGGTCAGGGCTGCCCGGATGGCCGACATGGTGGTCACTGAGCCGTCGACGATGATGGTCCGGTCCGGGCGGGGGGGTAGCACCGTTTGGGTGGGTTCGATCCCGGCGTGGAGGTGTAGGACGTTGTCCTGCACGGTCATCGAGAGGCCTTCGGGCATCGCGGTGACGTGGGGCGCTTCGTGGGCGAGCGGTGGGCGCATCGGTACGGTCGGTGCCGGGGGCGGCGTCGGGTCCAGCACGACCGGCGGTGCCTGCGGTTTCGCCACTACCTGCGGTGCCGCCACGGCGTCCACCGGCGTACCCGGGGCCGCTTCGTGCGCCGGGGCAGCTGGCGTGGCCAGGGCAGCCGGCATGGTTCCCGCCGGGTGCTCACCGGGCGCCGGGTCGGGAGTCCGCACCTCGGTGCCGGGCGGTTGTTCGGGCCGTGGCTTGCGAAGCACGTTGTGCGGCGCCTCGGTGGGGTTCCCGAGCACGTACTTACCGTCATGGCCCCTGGTGATGATGCGGGCGGCTCTCGCCTCCGCGCCGGGCGTCTGATCGGGCTGTGGCTTGCGAAGCACGTTGTGCGGCGCCTCGGCGGGAGCCCCAAGCACGTACGTACCGTCATCGCCCCTGGTGACGATGCGGGCGGCGTTCGCCTCCTCTGGACCGCCGACCCCGGCACCGGCACGCGTCGCGGGCTTGCCACTGCCCAGCGTGCGGCCCGGATCGGACCGCTCGCCCGCCGCGTCGGCGTGGGTGCGGGCATCCCGTGCCATCGCGGCGGCACTGCTCTCCGCGGTGCTGCGCGGCTTGACGAAGGTCAGCGCGCCGTCGTCGGCCTGCCCCGCCGATCCGTGAGACGGGCCGCGGCCGGACAGGCCGCCTCCCCTCGAACCCGGAGCACCGCCTCCTCCCGAACCCGGGGCGCCGCCGCCCCCGCCGAACGAGTGGCCACCGGTGGGTCCGGCACCGTCCATGGTGATCGCGCCGGACTCGGGGTCGAGTCTGATCTGGTCGGGAGTGATCGTTCGTGGGTTCGCCGGAACGAAGGTGCCGTCCGGCAGCATGCGCAGCGAGTCGAGCCCGTTGCCGCCGCCGGCCATCCACCGGTCGATGGAAACCGACCGGCTCTGCGTGCCGATCTCGACCACCTCGAGCGACGTGGCCCGCACCTTCACCGGCTCTACC
>NZ_JAGPYA010000149.1:0-1292 GCF_018070245.1 Micromonospora sp. M61
GCGTCGGCCCGATGAGCAGGGCGATGACGAGCACCAGCGCCGCCGGCAGGCCCTCCTGGAGCAGCCAGGCCGACACCATGGCCGTCATCGCCACGACGGACCCGACCGACAGGTCGATGCCGCCGGTGAGGATCACGAAGGTCATCCCGATCGCGACCACGAGCAGGAAACCGTTGTCGATGAAGACGTTGAAGATGACCTGCACGTTGGAGAACGCCTGGTACTGGGACACCCCGATGCCGTACATCACCAGCAGGAGGACGAGCGTGGCCAGGACCGGTATCTGCCGCCTCGGCAGCCGGAACCGGGCACGACCAGCGGTGAGCGATCCAGTGGTCATGCCGGTACCTGCTCCTTCGGCTTGTCGGCGATGGTGGTGGGCTTCGGCGCGCTGCGCCTGCGGCGGGCGAACCGGGCCCGGAAGGCCGGCGCCTGGATGAGGCAGACGGCGATGACGACGACCGCTTTGAACAGCAGCGAGGTCTGCGGTGAGATGTTCATGGCGTACACCGTGGTGGTCAGCGTCTGGATGATCAGCGCGCCGATGATCGTGCCGCTGAGGAAGAACCGGCCACCGGCGAGGGACGTACCGCCGATGACGACCGCGAGGATGGCGTCCAGCTCCACCCAGAGGCCCACCGCGTTGCCGTCGGCACTGGAGACGTTGGCCGTCATCATGAAACCGGCGATCGCGGCACAGACGGCGCTGAGCACGTACGCGAGGAAGATGACCCGGCCGGAGCGGATGCCTGCCAACCGGCTCGCCTCGGCGTTGCCACCCACCGACTCGACGATCATGCCGAGTGCGGTGCGCCGGGTGAACGCGGCGACGAGCAGTGCTGCGGCGAGGGCGATGAAGATGGCCAGCGGCAGGGTGAACAGGTGGCCCAGCCCGATCGCCCGGAACGGCTCGGAGTTGATGGTGATGATCTGCCCCTGGGTGATCAGCTGGGCGAGGCCCCGGCCGGCCACCATCAGGATCAGGGTGGCGATGATCGGTTGGATCCCGATCACGGCCACCAGCACGCCGTTCCAGGCGCCGAGCACGAGCGCGACGCCCAACGCCATCGCGAGGGCGGTCAGCACCACGACAAGGCTGTTCTGGTCGGACTGCTTGCTGATGTACATGCAGGCGATCGCGCCGCTGATCGCACACACCGACCCCACCGACAGGTCGATGCCGCCGGTCGAGATGACCAGGGTCATCCCCAGCGCGACGAGGATCAGTGGTGCGCTCAGCCGCAGGATGTCGATCGGCGAGCCGTACAGGTGCCCGTCCTTGAGCTCGATCG